>CANQOM010000064.1 GCA_947625445.1 Candidatus Gastranaerophilales bacterium | reverse complement strand
CTCTAAATTCATTCGTCAGTCAGGCGGTAAAGGTCAATACGGACACGTTAAAATCAGAATTTCTCCTGCGGGTGAAAATGAAGGTTTTGTATTTGAAAATAAAATCGTCGGTGGTGCTATTCCGAAAGAATACATTGAACCTGCAAGAAAAGGTATGGAAGAAGCTCTTGAAGGCGGTATTTTAGCAGGATATCCGATGATTGACGTTAAAGTTGAACTTTATGACGGTTCATACCACGAAGTTGACTCATCTGAAATGGCATTCAAAATCGCAGGTTCTATGGCTATTAAAGACGGATGCAAAAAAGCAAGACCTTGTATCTTAGAACCTATGATGAAAGTTGAAATTGAAATTCCTGATGAATATACAGGTACTATCATCGGTGATATTTCAAGACGTAGAGGAAGAGTTGAAGGACAAGAACCTTTAGGTAATACAGGTAACGTTATTATCAGATGTACCGTTCCTTTAGGAAATATGTTCGGTTACGCTACTGACTTACGTTCTAATACTCAAGGACGTGGAACATTCTCTATGGAATTTTTGAAATATGAACAAGTTCCAACTAATGTTCAAGAAGAAATTATTTCTAAAGCAGGCGCTAACGCATAAGACTAAAGTTCAATAAATAAAAAGAAGCAGGCATTAAAGCCTGCTTCTTTTTATTTATTGATTTTGATGAGATTCAATGTATCTTTCATATTCATCCGTAGTATTAAATAACTTTATATTACTTGGAAGCTTAAAGAAAGAATCATTCAAGTTTCTTAATTCAATTTTATTCAAATTTTCAATTTCAGTATAACAATCATTAATTTTACTGCAGATACTTTTTCTTTTATAAACTGCTATACCGTATTTATCGCTTACACAAACTTCTTCTTTATATCTGGTATTATAAATATTATTATTTTTTTGAATATTTTTTTCATAGTTATAAAGTGTTATTAATCTGCATTTATAACCGTTATAAACCGCATTATTAATGTTAAATTCAGGTTTATAATTATTATTCGTTTTATACCAATTAAATAAATCAAAATAATAATTATAATTTTGTTCTTTTAATATTTCTTGTTCAGATATATTTTTTTTCTCTATTTGTCCTAAATTTTTATATTCCCCGATAGAATACATTATATAATCTTTTCCGTCATATAATTGTTTAAATGAAGGTGTTGTAATTTCCCCTGTTGATGCAATATTTGGGGAGGATTCTAATAAAAATTTAGGACCTTTTTTATAAATATTTGAATTAGAACTTATATTAAAATTGTTTTTTGTAACACTATGATCATATTTTTGTTCAATATATATTCCGTTATTATTTTCCTGAACTTTTTTCATATCCTGCCAATAATCGTAAACACTGTCATATTGTTCTTTAATTTTTGGTAACTCTACTTTTTGAGGTTTTTGTATATTCTTTTTATTATTATTAATTTTATATTGATTTTTACTTACATTTTGTTTTTTAACATTTTCGTTTTTTTTATTAAAATCACATGCACACATTAAATAAGGGATTATTAATATTAATGCAATTAATATTATCTTCTTTTTTTTCATACTTATCTCCTATATTTTTATAAGTAAATTATATAAAAATTTCAAAAAAAATCAAACTAAATAGAATGCTTGTATAAGATTAATTATTAAATTTTTATAAAAACCAATCAATTAGTGGGCGTTTTTCTCCAAACTTAAAATTAAATTTTTTTTCAAAAGCTTCATCTGTTAGAAATTCATAATGTATGTTAAACCCTAAAGGTTCTTCTCTAAAACCTAAAGCTTTATATTTTTCAGGTGATAATTTATTTGTTTTTTCATCCAGTACCATTGAATAATTTAATCCTTTATGAACACAAAAAGGAACTTTTGCAGTGTCATATTCTCCTTTTTTTTGAGATAACAATCCAAATGTACGACATACAATTCCTCTATATTCATACAAAGAACAAACATCATCTATTAGAAACGGACAATCATATAAAAATTTTTGACCTTTAAAATTTTTTTTTGCTTCCGCAACTCTTTCAAGTTGTCTTTCAATAATATCTTGTTTTTCTTTATCCAAGTTCATAAATCCTGTCAAAAGGTATTTAAATTCTAAAAGAGAATAAGGAAATTCAGCATTTTTGCAGCAAAGTGCACATCCTTTCTTGCATTTAATATATTCTCTTTGTCTTTCAAAAAAATTAGATAATTTTCCATTTAAAAAACTAAGATAATTTTCATAGTTTTCAATCATTATATTAGTTAAATTTTCCATATAATAAAGTTTATAATTCTACATTTATTATGTCAAATTAAAGCAAAGTGATTGTTTTTATAAAGATATGTAAATTTACTACAAATATAGTATGTAAATTTTTGAAACCTACAAAAAAAAATGTTATAATAAAAGTGTAGATAGGTAGCCCCTTATTAGGGCAAAACAGAAACAGTCCTAAAAAGGGTACAAGAAATACACCTGAGCGCATTAGACAAGCGAAAGGGACATATGGATAAAATCCAGTTTCACAATGACCTTAGAAGGTTAATTGAAATCTTACCGCCAAAGATTGTAGAAGCACTAAAACCGTATAATTTAGATGATGCCATAGAACTGGTGCTTGATTTGGGCAGAATTGGGGAAATAAGGTATTCTGATAAAAGAACAGATTTTATCGGCAGTGATATTATAACAGAAGAAGACATAAGATATATCACATCAAGGATTCAGCCGTTTACAAACGATAATCGTTCAGGAATAGCAGGCACATTGCACAGAATAAGTGCCATTAAAAACAGACAAGGTAAAGTTGTAGGTTTAACATGCAGAATAGGACGTGTTGTTACAGGAACTATAGCTTGTATAAAAGATTTTGTATTACAGAATAAAAGTATATTATTTTTAGGTCGCCCCGGTGTAGGTAAAACAACAAAACTAAGAGAAATATCAAGACTTGTAGCGGATGATCTCGGAAAAAGAGTTGTTATAGTTGATACATCAAATGAAATAGCGGGCGACGGTGATACTCCGCATCCTGCAATTGGAAGAGCAAGAAGAATGCAGGTTTCTCAGCCTATTTATCAAAAGGATGTCATGATTGAAGCAGTTGAAAATCATACTCCTGAAGTTATTGTCGTTGATGAAATAGGAACAGAAGAAGAAGCTCAAGCTGCACGAACTATTGCCGAACGTGGTGTTATGTTAATAGCAACCGCACACGGCAACACTTTGGATAATCTGATTAAAAACCCGACATTATCTGATTTAGTAGGCGGGGTTAGTTCCGTTACGTTAGGTGATGATGAAGCTAAAAGAAGGGGTTCACAAAAAACCGTTTTAGAACGTGAAAAACAACCTACTTTTGATATAGTTATTGAAATTATAGACAGAAATACACTAGCAGTTTATAAAAATACTGCAGAAGCAGTTGATTATATTTTAAGAGGGTGGCCAATCAGACCTGAAATAAGAAAAGTTGACCAAGTTTATGACAACCAACCCAAAGAAGAACAAAAAATTGACGATGAGAAAATAAAAGAAGAAGAAGAAACTCTTGCAAGCCAAAAATTAAAATTCAGCTTTTCAAGACAAGAATATGTAAAACAGGTAAAAGATTTCAAAAAGATTTATATTTATGCGGTTTCGAGAACTGTATTAGATAAAGTACTTGAAAGATTAAATCTTCAGGCAGAAATTACAAGAAATATTGAAGATGCAGATATTGTTATAGTACATAAAGCATTTGCAAAGGGCGGAACAAAAATACTAAGTATTGCAAATGATTATAAATTACCTATTTATTATGTACGTTCTAATTCAATGTCACAAGTACAAAAAGTTGTAAAAGAGGCGCTGCATATAACGGATTCCGAAACGCTTCAAGGATATTATGATGATGCGGAAAGAGCATTAGATGAAGCAAAAGCTGCAATTCAAAAAATACTTGAAGGGGCTGATAATGTTGAACTTCAACCTCAAAATCAACAAATAAGAAAATTACAACATGAATTAGTTGAGCAGCATAATCTATCAAGTGAAAGTATAGGTGAGGAACCTCAACGTCATTTAAGAATTGTTGGCGGAAATGACTTTAAAAATGCTGGTTAATTATTTAATCCAAAGTCAAAAACTTTCAATTGTTCAGCGCAGCTATAAAGTTGCTCAATTTAACAGTCTTTGATATTCACAGACTAAAGCTTGTTTTTTATGAGGATACTCTATAAAATCCCAAGGAAGTTCAATTTCTGATTTTATTTCATTTAAAGCAATAATATAAGAATTTTTCAGTAATCCGTTCTTTTCAAATTCTTTATAAACACGTTTAAAATCGCCCAACGTTGCACCTTGATTAAATACCTCAATCAAATATGGAGTTAATTCTCGTGAACCTCTTGATAAAAGTGATTGAATATAATCCCACTTTGCACTGCCCGTTCTTACTTTTATACCTATTTTAGCAAACTGTTTTTTTAGATATTCATTCTTTTTTTCAAGTATTTTCGTATCTTCTCTTTTTGCAAACTGAAACGGAGTATGAGCTTTTGGAACAAAAGTTGAAAATGAGGGAATCAGATTAAAGCTTTTATATTTATGTTTTATATTTTTTATCAAATTAACAAACGAATCCAAATCTTCATATGTTTCAGTAGGCAAACCAATAATACCGTAGATTTTGAGTCCTTTAAAACCATAATGAACCATTTTATCAATAACGTTAAAAATATTTTCATCAGAAAGTTTTTTATTTATTACATTTCTAAGCCTTTCGCTTCCCGCTTCAATAGCAATAGTAGCAGTCTTTTGACCGCATTTTTTCAGCATTTCCAAAGTCTTATCAGATACATAATCAGCTCTTAAAGAAGAAACAGTAACTTCAAGATTTTTTCCGGAATCAACTATATCAATAATATGTTGGCAAATATCATCAATTTTTGGATGTGCACAGATTAAAGCACCTAATAAAGCTATTTTATCTGTATATTTTACACCTTCATCAATTTTATCAATAATTTCCTGATAAGGACAAAATCTGACAGGAGTATTTATATAAGAGGTCAAACAGAATCCGCATTTTTGTGGACATCCCCTTTCAACTTCTATAATATATGTATTAGGGAAAAAACTTTTTTCTGATAAGATTGGAGTTGAAACACATTGACACAATGAAGCAGAAACTTTTTTTACTTTATTATATCTAGATGGAACATATACACCTTCAATTTTTTCAAGAAGTTCAAGTTTTTCATTTTTTGATAATTTTTTATTATTTATAAGAGTTTCAATAATTTCCTTAATACAAGGTTCTGCATCGCCAATAATTATAAAGTCAAAGAGGTCGGCAAAAGGTTCGGGATTTGCACTTAATACAGGACCGCCCCCAAAAATCAACGGTTCATTTTCTTTTCGTTCTTTTGCTAAGAATTTTATATTATATTTTTTCATTATATTTAAGATACCGATAAAATCCAGCTCAAATGATACCGAAAACGAAATCAAATCAACATTTTCAGGTTTTAATACAGTTCTATCAGTATCGGTAAAAATTCTTTCCGCAAAAATTCCGTCAATAGAATCAATATATTTAAATACAGTCAAATATCCCAAAGCAGACATACCAAAAGTATATATAGCAGGAAATGCACACCATACGTTATAGATAGTTTTTTTAGTCTTATTTGTTTTATAGAGAAGAATTTCGTTCATGAAGGTCTTCTTTTTGTTTATTAATAGTTTTTAAATATAATTCATCAAACAATGTTAACAACAAAGCCGCAATAGCAGGAGATAGTATTACTCCCCAAACACCTAAAAATTGTGCCGATATTAAAAAGGCAAATATTATTATTAAAGGATGAAGGTTTAAGAATTTACCAAACACAAGCGGTCTTACAAAATTATTTGATATCCATTGTGCAGCTAAGTATATTATTACAGTTAACACAACAATTAACCAACCTTGAGGAAATGCACATATAACACCCAATCCAAAAGCAATTGTAGGCCCGATTATAGGAACTATATCCAAAATACCTGCTATCAAACCCAATAATATCGCATAAGGAACTTTTAAAATTAATAAACCAATAGCAGTAAATATTGCAACAGTAGACATTGAAAGAATTTGTGCTATTACATACCCTCCGACTTTTTGTTCAATATTTAAATATACCGCTTTCGCTTTTTCTTTCATTTTTGGCGGGAATACCATAATCACCGCATCTTTTATTAAATTCTTTTCGTTTATCATATAAAATACTATAATTCCCAAAGTAATTATTATAGTTATGCCTTCCATTAGAGTTTTTGTTATATCAATAGATTTATTTACCAATTCTGATGCAACTTGAGAAGATGCTCCTGTTAATGCATCCGGATTTATATATTCTATTAATGTTTTACCCATTATCGTTTTATTAGTTAAAAAATCAATAGTATTTCTTATTATTTCAGGAATTTTACTTATTAATTGTTGTATTTCCTGAATAGATATTGTAACTATAGGTATCAGGAATAAAATAATTATTAAAACCGTACTTATAATAACTATAGTAGATGCCAAACTTCTTGTTATATATTTATATTTACATAATTTATCCACCATTGGGTTAAGAGCACATGCCAGTACAAATGAAGCAAATGCCAATAATGCTATATTACTTATTTGTACAATAAACCATATTAAAAATATTACCATTATCGCAAAAAGTATATTTTTCAGGTTTATATTTTTATTCCAAAACATATAATATCTCCTTATTTGGGAAAATTATATCATGGAGAATAATTAAATTTAATATCTAAGTTTATAGCCAAAGTCTTCATATAATTTGGAATTAACTAAATCTTTTTTATAAGATTGTGTACCAAGCCAGATACTATGACCGGCATTACCTTGCCAGCAATGAAAATAATATTTTTGTTTTTCTTCCGCTGACAATAAGGGGTCAGTAAAATCGAAACCTGCCTTAAATGCTTTTTCAAACCAAAATGCTCCTGTATCTCCGCCATCAACGCAATTCCCAAAATGAGCTTTTACAGTTTTGGTTTTAGCTATATCCAACATACAACACCATTCATTTATACGGCAAGAACGTTCATATTTTCTGCCGAATATTCCTTTTGCCTTTTCACGTCTTTCAGTTAAAGGATATATTTCTGAAGGATATTCTTTCTTTAAAATTTTTTCCGGCGAACATACATTTTGATGCGCACATATATTACATTGTCCTAAATCTCCCACAATTATTAAGTTAGGATTCTTCTCAAATTCTTCAAGATATTTTTCTATTATATTTCCTTTGAACATAATATCATCGTGAATTAATAATAATTTTGAAGCTTTAGTATTATTTATAGCCCATTGATATCTTATGTCATCTTCAGGAGCAAGATTAAACGTAAAAATGTCTTGTATATATCGACGTAAATCTTTAATTAAATATTGGTGCATATATGATGGGAAAGGGAAAATGTGATTACTTCTGCCGGGTTTTGTTTTTTTCTTAGCTATTCTCAGTTTAATATTTATTGGATACATAGCTTTAATAAATTCTTCATCTTGATAATGTTTAGTGGTATCTTCACCTGAAATATCGTCATTTATCCAAATATTATCTATTAAAATCCCCCCCCCCGATAGGATTTTTAGAATGTTCTTTTAAGCTTAGAAGTGTATATATTAAAGATTCCGGTTTTTTATATGATTGAACTGCAACATCAACTTTTTCCATTCTTTAATTCCTTATTTAATTTCATCACTCTTTTCAACAAGACTTTGAATAGATTTAATAGCTTTTCTTTGTTCTTCAATAACTGCGTTACCTCCAATACAACCGCCTTCGCAGCACATTACTTCGATAAGATTGCCTTCAGGGCATATTCCGTTTTGTGCATATCTCTTCAATTGTTTTATGGAATCTTTATTCAAGCAATTAATTATACACGGTTTTACATCAGTTTTTTCACCTTCAGAAGCTTTTTTAACGGCATTGGCAACCCCTCCAGTAACACCAAAACTTCTGCCTTGCTTTGAACTTTCTATATCAAACTGTGTTTCTTCACATTCTTCCGGATTAATTTTTTTACCGATTAACAGTGCATTTAATTCTGTATAATTCATAATAAAGTCTATATTATCGTTTTCTAGAACTTCTTTTCTTTTTGCGACACAAGGACTTATAAATACAAGTTTTGCATCAGGATATTCTTTTCTTAATTTTTCGGCTATATAGAATAAAGGAGTTTCAGTATCGGAAGCATACTGATTAATTTCAGTTAAATGTTTCTTTCTTAATTGATTATAACCTGCACAACAAGAAGTTGTCATAAAAGGCGCACCATTTTGTATACGTTGTTGAAATTCTTTTGCTTCATTTTTAGCCGTTATATCAGCACCTTGTGCAACTTCATATACATCAGTAAATCCTGCTTTTATCATAGCAGTTTTTAGTTGATAAATATTACCTGTAAATTGACCTACAATTGATGGTGCAATCATAGCAATAATTTTTTCATTATTTTTTATTCTGCGCAAAATGTCTATCAATTGACTGCGTTCATTGATAGCCGCAAACGGACATCTTTTAACACATCTTCCGCAAGAAATACATTTTTGGTGATCAATTTTAGCATGTCCTTCTTCATCCTTTTCAATAGCACCTACAGGACAAGCATCTTCACAGGGTAC
>CANQOM010000063.1 GCA_947625445.1 Candidatus Gastranaerophilales bacterium | reverse complement strand
TCCGCCTAATTGAACCCTAATTTGAGTTTGCTGACCTTCGGGGAATACGTCTATTATACGGTCAATAGTTTGGCTTGCCGATGATGTATGCAATGTACCAAATACTAAGTGACCTGTTTCTGCTGCCGTTATAGCCAAACTAATTGTTTCTATATCACGCATTTCGCCGACCAGAATAATATCAGGATCTTCTCTTAATGCTGACTTTAATGCATTGGCAAACGATCTGGTATCTTGCCCTAATTCTCTTTGGTGAATAACACTTTTTTTAGATTTATGTACAAATTCGACAGGGTCTTCAATTGTCAAAATATGTTCATTTCGTGTTTCGTTTATATGGTCTATCATAGATGCAAGCGTAGTTGATTTACCGCTACCTGTAGGACCTGTTACCAATATAAGTCCTCTTGGTCTTTCTGTTATACTTTTTACTACATCAGACAAGCCCAGTGTTTCAAACGACGGAATTACACTATTAACGGTTCTGAATGCAGCAGCATATGTATTTCTGTTTTTATATACATTTACCCTGAAACGTCCTACCCCTGATATACCGTATGACATATCAAGTTCCCATTGTTGTTCTAAAGTTCTTCTTTGTTCATTATTTAACATTGGGAATAATAAATCTTCAACCATTGAGGGTGTTAAAACTTCATGTTTTGTACGTAACAGGTTACCGTCAACTCTTATTATCGGCGGAAGACCGGCTGATACGTGCAAGTCACTTGCTTTAAATTTTACTACTTCTGCTAATAATTCATCTATTATCATTACTAACCTCTTCACTTAGTTCATGTGTATATGATACATTTTTTTTATCTTTTATACAAGTACTCCGTTTTCTGTATTTATTCCACACTATATATATGGGTATTCCTGTTGCAATGATTAATATTGTTTTCATTGAATTTATAAACTTATGAACAGTTATGGAATATATTATAAAACTACCCATAACAATGAATAATACTGCAAATACAGAATTTACTTTTTTTTGAAGACTTTCTTTATATTTTACTCTGTATACAAATATCCCTATTGCGGTTAACACATAAAATATTAGTGCTGCATATATAACATAGTCTAATAATTCACTGTAATTTCCACAAAATACTATTAAAAAACACGACCACAAACATTGCAAAATTAAAGAATTTACAGGAACTTTTGTTTGTTTATTAATTACTGCCAAATTTCTGAATAATAACTTATCTTTTGCCATTTGATAATATACTCTGGCCCCTGTCATTATTAAACCGTTAGCACTGCCAGCAGCTGATATCATGATGATTATAGCAATAATAATCTTTCCTGCTTCACCTGTTATATTTTGCATTAATACTACCGCAACTACATCTTCGGGAGCAGTTTTTATCTGTTCTACAGGAATTGAAAATACATATAGCATATTAATTAGCAGATATAAAACCATTACAGTTATAACACCCCAAAATAACGCCAAAGGAACATTCTTTTCACTGTCTTTTACTTCGCCCGATATGAAAGTTATATTATTCCACGTTACCATTGCGAATATTGCTCCGACTGTAGCTGCCGAAATTATACCCATTGTATTTATTGAAAAATCATTTAAATTTAAAGTATTTATAAAATTCGCAGATATTACTTCATAATTACAACCTAAAAATATTCCAAAAACTATAACTCCTACTATTGAGAGTACTTTTGTTAATGTAAAAATATTCTGAGTAATTACTCCATACTTTATACCCCGTGAATTTATATACGACAATGCAATACATAAAACTAATGCACATAATTGTTGTGTTGAAAGTTTAAGATAAGTGAAATTAAATAAATAATTTTCCGAACTTATTTGAGGAAAAAGTATTCCTAAAAATTTCCCGACCGCAATACAAACCGCCCCTATAGTAGCCGTTTGAATTACAAGTAAAAGCGACCAACCATATAAAAAAGCAACTAAATCATTAAACATTTTTTTCAAAAATATATATTGACCGCCGTTTTCTTTTATATTCAATACCGGTTCTATATACGCTATTGCGCCAAAAAGAGAAAATATTCCGGCAATAAACCATACTAATAATAAAAACCAGGCATTTTCAACTTGTCTTAATATATCGGCAGACACTATAAAAATACCGCACCCTATCATAGAGCCTACTACTACCGATATAGAATCTTTTAAATTTAATGTTCTTTTTAAATCATTGTCCATCTTTAAACCATACTTTATTCATTTTAAAGATTAAATTATGTCTTTTACAATAATCAATCAATTCTGTTTTGATTTCTTTGAGCATTACAAATATTGCAATCAGATTAGGTGCTGCCATTACAAGATATGTGGCATCCGTAAAATCAATAACGCTTTTTAAATTCATAGATGAACCAATAATTATAAAAAGACAGAAAATAATTTGATATATTTTAGTACGCTTAAAACCTTCACCAAAAATAAAATTCCAAGCTTTTTGACCGTAATATGCCCAAGAAAGTATGGTTGATAACGCAAAAAGTATTATGACAATTGCCAATATATACGGGAAAAATGGTATTACACTTTCAAAAGCACCGGAGGTTAATTCTACCCCTGTTATTCCTTCGGTATAATTTAAATATTCACCTGTAAGAATAATTACAAAAGCCGTCATTGAGCATACAACAACCGTATCTAAAAATGGTTCTAACATAGAAACAAAACCCTGTGAAGCAGGTTCATTAGTCTTAACCGCTGCATATGCAATAGGAGATGAACCTATCCCGGCTTCATTAGATTGTATCGACCGTCTTAACCCGATTATTATAGAACCGATAACCCCACCCGCAACTGCTTTCGGGAAAAATGCTTCATTTATTATCGTATATATAGCATTAGGAATATTATAAATATTAACAATTATAATTATTAAACACGCACTTACATATAAAATACACATAATAGGAACAACTTTAGAAGTAACGTTTGCTATACTTTTTATTCCTCCTACAATTACAAGAGCAACAATGCAAGCAACAAACAAACCAAATACCCAGCTATGTGCAGCAAAAAAACCGTTTTCACCGCCAGTAATCACTACAAACTGTTGTGCAGCTTGGTTCGCTTGTAACATACATCCCCCGCCAACAGTACCGGGTAAACACGCTATTGCAAATACATATGCTAATATTTTACCAATGGTTTTATGTCCTTTTTTTTCAAAACCACTTTGGATATAAAACATCGGGCCACCTGAGACACTGCCGTCTTCATTAAATTTTCTGTATTTTAGAGATAATGTAACCTCACAAAATTTAAGTGCCATACCAAAAATTGCACCCATGCACATCCAAAACATTGCCCCGGGACCGCCTATTGAAATTGCTATAGCAACTCCTGCTATATTCCCAAGCCCTATTGTACCGGATAATGCCGTAGCTAATGCGCCCAGTGATGATACTTCACCCTTATGTCCTTCTGTATCTTTTTTATGAAATATTTGATAAAGTGAATGTTTAAAGCCCCATATTGCTGGAAATCTAAGATAAAATGTACAAAATATACTTGCTGCTATCATTAAAAAGATTAAAACAGGAACTTGTGCTCCAAATATACTCACAGGGGCAAATATAAAAGCGGAAAATTTATCCGAAAACGGAGCAAAATATTTCTCTATCTCTTCATCTATACCCATTGAATACGCTTTTTGTATGTTAATTAACATCAAAAAAATAACAATCAAAGTTCGATTCAATATATAACATTCCTTTTATAACTATTCCTTTGTTTTAGCATATAAAAAACAATTTAAGCATACAATAATTACGTATTATTAACTTACAAAGTGTTACATTAAATAGTTTTTATTTATTTAATGTATCCTTTAATTATGGAGTATTTATGGATAAATTAAAAAATTTTATTTTAAATAATAAATTTAACCTTATTTTGCTGATGCTATATATTTTAACAGTAGTAATTTCACTTAACACTCATGAAATATGGCGGGATGAGGGGCAGGTTTGGTGTATTGCCAGAGATTTAAGTTTTATTGATATATTAAAATCGGCAAGAGTCGAAGGGCACCCTTTTTTATGGTACTTGATGTTATATCCTATAGCTAAATCAGGATTACCTGTTATTTCTATGCAAATTTTAAGTTTTTTGATTATTTTGTGTTCGGTTATATATTTTATTTTTAAATCTCCGTTTAATAATATTTTTAAAACACTTATTATATTTTCTGCAGGTATGTTATATTATTTACCTGTTATTTCAAGAAACTATTGTTTAATACCGATATTCGTATTTTTACTTGCGAATTTATACAATAAAAGAAATATACACTCTTATTTATACATTGCATTAATTATTCTTTTATCTCAAACACATATATTAATGCTTGGCTTTTGTTTGATTTTATTTTTATTATTTGCTTGTGAAAAAATTAGCAATTTTATAAAAAATAAGAACAATATTTCCTTTCCTTACTATTTAATATTTACAGGATTATATTTTTTAACGTTTATTTTGTTATATATAAATGTATCACATGAAAACACAGTCATTACAACTTATATAAATCGAGGCTATACACTACTATATATTATAAAATGCATTATATATATTTTTCTGAATAAACTTGAACTGTTATACATATTCAGAACTTTATCATTAATGATTATTATCTCATTTGTACTTATTTTATTCGCTATATTTAAATGTGACAAGAAATTGTTTACTATATTTTCTTTCAGTTCTTTATACATATTTTTTATTCTCTATAAAATATGGTTTGGCGGGATTCCTTATCAAAAAGTATATTTAATACTTTTAATAATGTTGTTTTGTGCTTGGATTATAAAAAAAGAACACAAAGAAAATAAATTATTAAAATATTCAATAGGATTTTTACTTATAATAAGTTTTATTGTAGGGATACATTCAGTATATTCTGATATAAGGTATAATTTTAGCGGTTCTAAACAAATATCTGAATATATAAAAAATAATCTACAAAATGAAAAAACATTTATTGTAATTGCTGAACCTTTTACCTTATCAGGAATAAGTGCTTATCTGCCTGATACACAATTTTATATATTAAACAACAAAAAGTATTTAACTTTTTTCAATTTCAGTAAAAATGAATACGGTCAAAAACCAATACCTGAAAATATTAGGTATTATATTGTGCAAGACGATTATTTTCTTAATGACTTATCACAATACAGGGAGTTATTAAAAACGAATAAAGAAAATATATCCTCATATATGAATAAAGAAATTTTTACACTATATGAAATAAAATAAGAAAAAAGCTATGATTTAATCATAGCTGTAGATTAGGGATATGTGTATCATCGTTTTCTTCCAAGGAATACAGTAATCTTAACAATTTGAGTAAATTTTTAAATCATACATAATTATGAATAAATTTCTTATGGTTTTTGAATTTTTCGTATAAAAGTAGTATGTACGAGCAATTTTGTAATTTAAATGCATAATATGAATAAAAAAAATAATTTTATTTTTCATTTATAATAAAAATTAAAGGAATGATTTATGAAAAAAATATTTGCCATAATAATTTTTACGGCTATATTTAGTTGTACAATACCATCTTATGCTTTTGATACAAGTTTTATCGGACATGAACATAAGGTTATTGACCTAATTCAAACTGAAAACATCATAACAAAAGATACAGAAAAAAAATTAAAATCATCCATAGCAAAAGTATACGGTGAAAAACAAGTTAATGAAATATATATAAATATACTTAAAATAATAAAAAAAAGCAGATTACAACGAGATCCAAAATTAAAAAAGGAAGATATAAACCGCACTGATGATTGGTATAAAAATGAAATAATATATATGTTTTATGTAGACCAATTTGGTGTTGATGATGATATGAGCGCAAATACATTTAAAAAGAGTTTAAAAATGCTCAGATATCTGAAAGATTTAGGGGTAACAACAATATATATGCTTCCATTTGCCGATTCGCCGATGGGAGATGCCGGCTTTGATGTAAAGAATCCAAGAGATGTACGAAAAGATTTAGGTGGTATGCCTGAATTTATCCAATTTATTACAGAAGCAAAAAGACAAGGGTTCAAAATTAAATCAGATTTGGTATTAAACCACTTTTCAGATAAACATGAATGGTTTCAAGCAATAGAAAAGGGTGATTTAGAAAAACTTGATTACTTTGTAGTAACGGAACAACCACCTGAAAAAGAAGTATATAAAGATGAAAAATTGGGATACATTGCACAATATAAACACCCGTCAGGGAAAATTTCAAAACGCAGATTAATATTTCCTGATATAACCGATACCCACTACAGAAAAGTAACAATAAATAATAAAGATTATTATTTTTATCATACATTTTACCCGTTTCAGCTTGATATAAATTGGGAAAATCCGGAAGTTTTATACTATAACCTTGAAACAATAGCTTTTTGGGCAAACATAGGTATAGATATATTCAGAATGGATGCCATTCCGTATTTAATAAAAGAAGAAGGAACAAGTGCTGAAAATTTACCAAAAACACATGAAATAATAAAGATATTAAGTACATTCTTACAAGAAATTGCTCCAAAATCTGTTATTCAAGCAGAAGCATGTCAACCTCCCAAAAAGATTCTCCCTTATTTCGGAACAGAAAGAAAGATTGATGTTGATATTGACGGAACAAAAAAAGAATTATTAAGAACAAATGAAGTACAAATTGCGTATCATTTTCCATACATGCCTGCAATATGGGCAACAATAGTAACACAAGACAGTTCGTTTTTCTGGAAAACACACAAACAAACACCTGATATACCTAACAGTGCCAGTTGGGCAGTATTTATAAGAGTACATGATGAACTAACTCTAGAAATGGTAAATCAAAAAACACGTGAACTGTTATATGAAGATTTACTTGAAAAAGGTGCAGAATTTAGAAAAGGTTATGGAATTTCAGGAAGAATGGCTAATTTCCTCGATAACGATATTGACAGAATTAACATGACTTTTTCCATTTTATTATCTTTAAAAGGTATACCTATTATATATTACGGAGACGAGATAGGAAGTCAGAACAATTTTTCATATGCAAAAAGATGGGCTAAAATAAGAGAAAAAAGAAATAAATCTAAGAATGGCGAAAATACTGATATGCTTTCTTATTTTGACAGTCGTGACATACATAGAGGGGCCGTTAAAAGAAATACATTTTACAGAGCTATGTATAATCCTAATTCGTTTGGCGGAAAAATTTATAAAAATGTAAAACGTTTAATAGAAGTAAGAAAAAATTATCCTACTATGTCACAAGGAGGATTTAGCGAAGTAAATACAAATAAATCTAATGTATTCGCTTATCTTAGAACAGGTAAAACTGATAAAATTTTAATTGTTCATAATTTACTTAATTCAAAAAATTATGTTGAAATTGATTCCGAACATTTTAATTTTGATAAAAATCAATCTGAAACGACTTTTACTGATTTGATAACAAAAAAACAAAAAGAATGTAAAATTGAAAATAAAAAAATTATAATAAAACTAAAACCTTATGAAAGTTTGTGGTTAAACATATAATCCAGTAGCAAAGCCGTAAAGTTGCTCAGGACAATTTAAAACCATTATGTAATAACTTTATTTTCACAATACAATTTTTCAGAATGAATTTTATGCCAATCATCAGGAATTATATCATTTTGCCTGAAAAACCAAGGTTCAGGAGCAATAACTATTTTATCAGGATTTTCATTCAGCCATGCAGCCCACCATGAAAAACTTGAATTTGGTATAATATCATGTTTACATTTTTTCATTAATTCCAAATCTAAACATATTTTATACGGATTATTTTTTCCTATATCAACAAATGTAAGGTTCTTATCTGTTTTAAAATTTTCTTCTATATATTTTATATCATCTGCGAAAACAAAATATTCAATATTATCTATTTTAGAGCTTATATATTCCATTGCTTGTAATTGATAATCAAAACTAACTTGCCAGCCAATATTTCTATAGTCTTGTGCAACTCTAAAATTTAATAACACAGAATTAGAATTTTCTATTTTGTCTAATACAGACAAATATTCATTATCAAATGGAATTTTACATTTAAATTCTTTTATTAACTCAGGTCTATATTTTTTAAAATACTTTTCTGTTTGAAAATATCCTTTGTAAAAATATCCGGGATAAGAAAAAATTTTGGGATCATAACAATTAAGCTTTCTTTCCTTTACTCGAAATATTTTATTAAAGAATGTATCATAATTTTTATAAGTAGTTTTTACATCTATATTAAAAAATTTATTTAATAAATAATCATCATTTTTATAAAAAGAAATATCGTAAATTATATTTGAGGATTTTTCTTCAGCAAGCCTTTTAGCAAATGCATGTATAAACATTTGATTTCCTAATCTTCCTGACATTTTTACAATACTTTTACCCATAAAAAACTTTTCATAAAATAATCAATAAATTTTTTATTATTTAAGCATAAAGAGCAGCTTATTTCAACAAAAAGAATGTAATCAAACATTAAAATGCCATTTAATGGAATTTGATATATAAGTTTCCATTAAAACCATTTGAAAAATTTTTATATTTAAGCTAATATAAGCAAGTGTATAAAAAGCCGATGTGGCGAAATTGGTAGACGCATCAGACTCAAAATCTGACGCAGCTCACCCTGTGTGCCGGTTCGAGTCC
>CANQOM010000062.1 GCA_947625445.1 Candidatus Gastranaerophilales bacterium | reverse complement strand
GCAACCGCATCAGGATTGTCAAATATTGCATTTTTAAGTTGTTCTACCTTCATACCTAAAGATATTCCAAGATGGCAATCAACGTCAGGATTTACATATACAGGTTTTGCTCCGCACAATACAAGTGCATTAATAACGCTTTTATGAACATTTCTGGGAAGTATAATTTTATCTCCTTTTTTACAACAGGAAAGAATCATACTTTGAACTGCAGAAGTAGTACCGCCTACCATTAAAAATGCATGTGCAGCACTAAATGCTTGTGCTGCAAGTTTTTCTGCTTCTCTTATTACTGAAACGGGATGGCATAAATTATCCAATGGTTTCATTGAATTAACGTCAATTCCAACGCATTTACTTCCTAATAAATCAACTAATTCGGGATTGCCTCTGCCTCTTTTGTGCCCGGGAACATCAAAAGGAACAATCCTCATTCTGCGAAATTTTTCCAGCGCCTCATATATCGGAGCACGCTGCTGCAATTGTTTTTCTGTGCTTTTTATATCCATTTATCATTACCTTTTATTTTCTCCTATTTGGGTTTTGTTAAACAATAATAGTATAAATATTTTATAATAAGAAAAATTTAGTAATAACAATTTATATAAAATAGAAATATATTTTTACATATTTATCTGATAAAATTCCAGAAATATCTTTTTACTGTTTTACCTGCAGAAAGTTTTTCAAATCCTTTTTTCTTAACAGAAACAATACTGCATTCTTCAGGTTGTGTTGTTCTGGAATAATTAACATCTTTATTCCCAAATAACATTACATACCCCGGTTGATATCCGTCAGGAATCTCCAAATATTCACATAATTCCGGAAAAATATTTAAACAAGTTTGAGCGTATCCGCACCAACAGGTTCCAAGCCCTAAACTCTGTGCGTATAATTCAAAATAACTTAATGCAATTATAGCGTCTTCCTTTGCACATGGTGCTTTTATGGAATTTGATACAACCAACATGTGTGGTGCATCTCTAAATATAACATCTTTCCCTGAAAGAAAACTTCTTGTATATCTAGAAAATTTTTCTGTTATTACTTTTATAGGCGTTTTGGTCAGTGCATTGATTATCTTTTCGTTAACGTGTGCTTTAATCTCATTCATTAATTCAATATCTTCTATGAAGGAAAAGTGTAATTTATGATAATTACAACCGGTAGGGGGATAATTAAGCATAGCTTTTAATTTATCAAGTTTTTCTTTTTCTACATTTTCTTGTTTATAGATTCTGCTGCTTCTTCTTGATTTTATTAAATTTAGTATCATATCAGGATTTTGAGCATATATTTTTTCAGAATTTTCAGGATCTTTATCAAAAACAGATATTGCACCTACAGGGCATATTGCCATACAGTGCTGGCATTTTATACACCAACTTTCATTTAATATTTTAGGATGATTATTTTCATCCATATCAATTATATTTGATATACAGTCTTTTTTACATAACCCGCAGTGAATGCACTTTTCTTTATCTACTTTAAAGTTTAATTCTGTCATAATTCTTTCTCCCCTTTTTATAATATCAATTTATAATGTTTTGTTCAATTTTTTTATAATTTATAAAATTTAAATGTGTAAATGGATAGGTGAGAATATTTTTAAATATAAAAATGCACAAAAATTTCTAAGTTGGTGTGAAAACAAACGGATTAATTAAATTACAATGTTGAGTTTAAATAATCCATAAAAATATGTTTATTTTCAATTGGAGATGTTTTAGGGCGTCCGAGGTCTTCTCTTGCACCTATTGAACATTTTACTTCAATTAAAGATAATTTTTTATTGTTTTTAATTATTTTTAGCTCTCTATCTAAATCAGCGTAATTATTAACACATATAAAATATTCATAACCAACGGCTTCAGCCATCTTAACAATACAAGTTCCAGAAATCGAAGTTGGCATTCCCCCGACTGTTTCATGAGCGTTGTTATTTATTATTATGTGTTTAAAATTTTTTAAATCGCTATTTCCGATAACAGATATAGCTCCCATATGCATTAATAGAGCTCCGTCACCATCTATACACCAAACATTTTTATAAGGTTTATTTATGGCTATTCCCAGCGCAATGGATGAACTGTGTCCCATTGAACCTACTGTTAAAAAATCATATTTATGTGACTGTTTATTTTGGTCTCTTATTTCGTATAATTCACGGCTTGCTTTTCCTGTTGTTGAAATAATTATATCTTGTCCTGTTACATTAACTATATGTTTTATTGCTTCTTCTCTTATCATATTAAAATCATTTTTATACACAATTTTTTGAGAATATTCAAATACATCCTTTTTAACAACAAATGCACAACTTCTGCCCTGCATAAGTATTTGCTCAAATTTATTCATAACTTTTTTTAATTCATTTTCAGTTGTTTCTTGTGAAACAACAAAATATTCAACCTGCATAATTTCTAATAACTTTAGAGTGATTTCGCCTTGAAAAATGTGCTGAGGTTCATCTTTAACACCAGGTTCACCTCTCCAGCCTATTATTAAAACGGAAGGGATTGCGTATACTTTGTTATTTAATAAAGATGCAAGAGGATTTATAATATTACCTTCACCTGAATTTTGCATATATATTACCGGAACTTTTCCTGATGATAAATAGTATCCTGCACCTATTGCGCAGGCATTACCTTCATTTGCGGCAATTATATGGTGTTTTTTATCACTTTTATATGTATTGATTAAATAATTGCATAAATGCTTTAACTGTGAATCCGGGACACCTGTATAAAAATCTTTATTTAATATTTTAATAAAATTTTCTATTTGCATTTTATGGTTTTTCTTACTTTCTCAAGTTCTTCTACTGTATCAATTTCAATTATTTGTGACTCGTTAATGGGATTAATTCTTAATCTAAATTTATCCAAATTATTATTTACAACTTCATCCCAGAACAAATTTTCATTTCCATTTGTATTGTATGTTTCATCTATAATTTTAGATAATATATTTACATCTTCTTTAGTGAAATAGGATATTCCAACCATTTTATAACAATTATTTCCGCATTTCCCTATTTTTGTAATGAAACCTTTATCAGAGACTTCAAATACCCAGTCATCTGTGTATCCCTTTTCCTTTTTTCCAAAATAACAAGAATAATTTAAATATGACTTAAATACGTCAATATCAGAAATAAATAAGTCCGCTTCGCAAATATAACAATCTGACTTTATTAATTTATCTTTTGCATAATAAATAGATGAAATATTGTTAGTTTTTTTATAATCAGGATTTTTTATGATTGATATATTCTTATATTTTTCACTCAAATAATTAAATTGTTCGAATAAATAGCCAACTACAACGTAAATATTTTCAACATTATATGACAATAAGCCATTAATTAATGTTTCTATCATTGGAATACCGTTAATTTTTATAAGAGGTTTTGGAATTTTTTCTGTTAAAGGACGCATTCTTGTTCCTAATCCTGATGCCATTATTATTGCATTTGCCATTATTTACTTTTTAACTCCTTACAATTCATCAATCAAGGAAATAATGTCTTTAATCGGCATTAACTTATCATCAGCTTCTTTAGCTCTATGATATTTTAGAATATCTTTTGCAACACTTTCCATTGCAGGAAAAGCAGCTCTGGTTAATTGATTGGCATAAATTACAATATTTACTCCATGACTAATAAGTTCATCTTCGGTAATTTCATTATAAGAAGTTGGAACAACGACTATGGGAGTGGTTTTATTTAATTCCCTAAATAAATCGCAAAATTTTAAAACTTCAGATGGGTCTTTTTTCCTTGAATGTATCATAATTCCGTCAGCGCCAGCTTTAACGTATGCTTTTGCACGTCTTAGTGCATCATTCATTCCTGCTTCCAAAATTAAACTTTCTATTCTGGCTATTATCATAAAATCAGGTGTTAATTGAACTTTTTTACCGGCTTTAATTTTTTCACAAAAATGCTCAATATTGTCTTGACTTTGTTTTACTTCGGTACCAAACAGAGAATTTTTCTTTAAACCTGTTTTATCTTCAATAATAACCGCAGAAACTCCCATTCTTTCTAGTGAACGGACTGTATAAACAAAATGTTCAATAAGTCCTCCGGTATCTCCATCAAATATAACAGGTTTTGTTGTTACTTCCATAACATCAGATATTGTTCTAAACCTTGATGTCATATCTACAAGTTCAATATCGGGTTTACCTTTTGCCGTTGAATCACATAATGAAGAAATCCACATTGCATCAAATTGGTCAATTTTTCCCTCGTTTTCAACAATTGTCTTTTCTGCAATTAATCCTGTCAAACCGCTATGAACTTCAATTGTTTTTACTATATCCCTTAATTTAATGAGTTCTTTTAACTGTTTTCTTCTGTATTCGGGCATCATTAATTTTTCTCTTATCTGTGCAGTGATGTGTTTTATGTTATCACTGCAGGTATAAGGTACTTCGATAACTTTTCCGCCGGTTTCTTTCATTAGTTTTATGCAATTATCTCGAATGGCTTTCATTGCTCCTGTTTTCCAATTGTCTCCATGTATAATGTAATCAGGTGCAATCTGTTTTACTATACTATCGTACATTACTTCATTTTGAACAACTACTTGAGCTATACCCGGAATATTCTTAACAAGATTTAATCGCTCATTAAAATCAATTGTCGGAAATTTATTAAAATGAACTAAAGCCTCATCACATAAGACACCAACAATAACTTCACCGTATTTTTGAGCTTCTCTTATTATATTTAAATGTCCCTCATGAATAACATCGGTACAAAAGCAGGTGTATACTTTTTTCATTAATTTCCTCCTTTGTATATTACCGGGATTGAAATGTTATTTGAAATTAATGCTTCTTTAAACACTTTGAAAAAGTTCTTAATATCCTTTTCTTCAATTGCTCCAAGGGAACATAACCTAAAAGTATTAAGTGATGAGATTTTTCCCGGGTATATTGTAAACCCGTGTTTATAACAATAATCATGTATTTTTTCAAAATTCCAGTTTTCATCATCAGGATAAATAACGGAAACAACAAGCCCTGCCTGCCATTCTTTTTTTATTGCTTTTTTAAACCCGAGTTCTTCAAGCCCTTTATGTATAGATTCAAAGGTCTTTAAATGTCTTTGCAGTTTATGTTCTTCTCCTTCTTTAAAATATTCTTTTAATGCCTGAATAAGTGCATATATTGTTTGAACAGGGGGTGTAAAGTGCATTTGCCCGGTTTCTTCAAAATATTCATATTGAAGATATAAATTGCAATAGTATGAACGTTTAGGATAATTTTTAGATTTTTCTATTATTTCTTTATTGCTAATAATAAAAGATAAACCTGCCATGGCTTGAAGTCCCTTTTGAGCAGAAGCCATACAAAAATCAATATTATCTTTTTTTATATCAATAGGTAACATTGCAAGAGTTGAAGTTGTATCAACAACAGATATTGCCCCATATTTATGTGCTAATGCACCTATTTCTCTTATTGGATTTAAAATCCCCGTACCAGTTTCGTTATGAGTGGAATATACCAATTTTATTTTTGAATTTTCTTTAAGCGTTTTTTCTATTAAAGCTAAATTTGGCAATTCATCAATAGAAAATTTTAGATTAATATAATTAAGTCCGTAATATTCACAAACTTCACAGGCACGAGATGAATATGCGCCATTATTAATAATTAAAATTTTACCGTTTTGTGGTATAAGTGAATTTAAGCAAATATCAATATTGATTGTCCCTGATCCGCAAAATAATACAGATGTATATTTTTTGTTATCGGCATGAACTACTTTTAATAAATCTTGTCTGAGCTTTTTCATTAAATCTGCAAAATCTTTTTCCCGAGGACAAATGTCAGGAATAACTTGAGCCATTTTTACGGAATCTGTTGTAGTGGCCGGACCGGGGTTTAGTAATATATTTCTTTTTATTGTTTTTTTCATAATTTACCATTATTAAAGTTTGATAATAAAACATTAATTCTTATATATTTCGTAACAATATTCTTTTAAATTATCAAATATATATTCTATAGATTCTGTATCTTGCCAATTTTTATACAAACAAGTATTTTTTATTGAATATTCAGGACGGAACTGACTTTTTGGGGCAATATGATGTGATTTATCAATTCCATAAAAATTCAATGCTTTTGAAACTGTTTCTTCGTATTTATATATAAAATCTTCAAATCTTAGTAAAAGAAAATTAGGATGATTTATGTTTATAAATTTATTTATTTCATGTGATTTATACCATTTTACAAACTCGATTTTATCATGAGGTATCCAGGGCTCATTTGTTTGAATACCTTCAACGTAAACATCTCTTGGATCTCTATATACACCTATGATTTTACAGTTTTCAATATATTTATTATATCTTTCAAAATCTCCTGTTCCATCGGCAAATATAAAATCTAAAAATAAAAATTCTTTAGATTTTATAGTTTTGAGAAATTTATGTAAATATATTCTTGCTTCTTCGTAAAATTCGTCAAGTGTTAAATCTTTTATTTTATATGAATATCTGGTGCGTTTAATTCCGTCATACAAAAAAGGGTAGGATAAATTTTTATAAATTTTTCTGTTTATACTTTGGGCTTTATATGCGGGATCTCCTGCTAAAGCATCTTCTACCTCTATTTTATCGGCTATTCTATCAATAAATTCATAAGTTAGTTCCATAAATTTATCATTATATATTAATAAATCTTCAAAACTGTAAAAATATTCCATTGTATTGATAAATCGTAAAATATACATATTACTGTTTATGCGGTTGCCTTTAAAATAATTTTCCAAATCAAATAAACCACCACATCTTCGTAAAATGTCTATTTCTATTTTTGGTATATTCTTATCTAAAGCAAGGGAAGAACCACCTAGAACATCATAACCACCATAAACAGTTGTATTATCACATTCGGATATTAAATCAATTAAAACTCCTGAACCGCTACAACCAAAGCCATAAGTTGATATTACCTTATTATATGTACAATTTGGCGGGGGGGGGTAAATAGGGTTTTGATAATATATTTCGATAATTGTTGTCAATAATCTTTATTAATTTTTTTCTTCTGACAATATCTATAATATTTTGCAAAAATTTAATTTTCATGCTTTCCCTATTCAGTAACTTTTGTAAATTCTAATATAAGTTTATCATATCATAAAAATATTAAAATTGTATTTTTGTTAAACTGTCCGAGTAAAATTAGCGAGTTACTTTTTGAAAAGTATAAAGTGAATCAAAGTATAAGGAATATAAGGTTTTAAAAGAGTGCAAGAATTTAGTCAAAAAAATAAGACCAAGCAAAAAAAGAATTTTGTTTTGTCCATATAAAATATTTTAGTGGTTCTATAATAGAAATGAGCTATTTGGCTCAATTATAAATAGATTTGAAGAAGAAATACAATATTTTAAAACCCCCAAAATGTTCTTTTGCGGTTATAATCAAGTGGAGGAAGTTTTTTCCCATACTCTTTGGCAATTCTTTTTATGAGCATTCTATATAATCCTGCGCAGGTTGCAGTGTTTAAATATGGATGCCCATAATGATATGATATTTCTTTAAATAATTCTTTTATGTTTATTTCTATGAAATCTTTAAGCTTGTCATCTATATCAATACCCAAATCTATAATTTCATTCTCTATACTTTTATTGTATATAAATTCATACTCTTTTGCACCCAAAATGCTCCAAAATGTATCATAAAAAGAAACTCTATAGGCTCTTATCCAGTCCCACATGATTTCCGGGTCTGAAATATTTGGATTTTCAATATGACAACGATGGCATAATAATACGAAGTTTGATGGTTCATCTTTTCCACCTAATGACTCCGGAATTATATGACACCGTTCTAATCTCTTTTCACAACCACAACGCCAACATCTCTCATGTGCTTCTGCTGCATCCACACTCAATCCACCCTCATCAACCATTTGTTCAAAAAACCAATAATTTACAATATCCTCTTTTTTGGTTTTAATTTGTTTTTTAATCATTTTTATTTTTCTCTATTATTAATTTATAGGTACATTATAATTGAAAATATTTTACTTTCAATTTAAAACTCATTTGTAATAATTTCCTTAGAGTAGTGGCTTACTAAATGATTTAACAATACATAATAATGTTTAAATCTTAAACGAAAAATAACAGTAAATGTTAAATTACTTTTTCTCTACATTTACCTGCAAAACTGCTGGTCGAGTGCATATATTTGTGCAAAGAATTTTAATTAAAAAAAGGGTGGAGCTTTCTGCTCTGCCCTTTTTTAATTTTAAAATATTAATTTATTCAGCTTTTGGCATAATTTCCTTTAAGAATTGTCCTGTTATATCAATGATATATAAAGCAAGATAAATACCAATCACACTGCCAATAATACCACCTATAATACTTGTAGTAATATTTAATGCTTCATTATTGCCTTGTAATAATAAAGTTAAAATAACACTTGCTATAACGATTAAAATCACAACTGGAATAAAAGCTAAAACAAAAAGGAATATATTTTTTAAAATATATATGCCAAATGATTTACAGTTATTTTTGATTAAATTTAAAGCATTTTTAAAGTTTAACCAAGCTTTAAAATCAAGTTTTGATATAAATTGAGCATAAAGACTAATTGCTAACAACAAATAAATAACAGATAGGACTATTATAATAATTATACCTACAATGTTATTTAGTTTTAATGATAAAACAGAAATTAAACCTAATACGCACCCTAAAATTATTGAAG
>CANQOM010000061.1 GCA_947625445.1 Candidatus Gastranaerophilales bacterium | reverse complement strand
GTCCTGCCTAATTCTAACATACGCATTGTAGCAGGGTATGTTGTTTTATCATTTGTTCTTAATGACAAAATACAGGCAATAAGAACAATAAAAGGATCATGAATATCTTCCATAAATTTAACAAACTGAGTTTGTTTTAAATCCATTTCTTTTATTTTTTTTATAATTTTATCAAAATTTTTAATCATACTTAAACTTCCAACATAGCTTCCGCTAAACGTTCAATACCGGTTTTAATAGTATTTGCATCAGCATTCGTATAATTTAACCTCAATGTATTAACTTTATCAGGTATTGGATTAACATAAAAAGGATGTCCGGGAACGAAGGCAACTTTTTTGGCTATAGCTTTATCAAAGAGTTTTAATACAGATTTACCTTCTTGAATAGTTACCCACGAGAACATACCTCCCTGAGGAACGGTAAATTTAACATCTTCAGGAAATGCTTCTTTCATTGCGTTAACCATTGTTTGAGCTTGATTTTTATACAAATTCCTAATTTTTTTAATATGTTCATCCAGATTATTATTTTCAAGATAATCTGAGATTAAATATTGAGAGAATATATTAGAATGCAAGTCTGACGCTTGTTTTGCAGTTTCTAGCATTCTTATGATTTCACTTGAAGCAATAATATATCCCAATCTCATTCCCGGGGTAATAATTTTAGAAAATGAGCCAAGGTATATATTTTTTTCTGTTGCATTCATACCAATATAAGGGAGTCTTTCATCCTCTGTAAATCTTAATTCGCCATAAGGATCATCCTGAATAAGAATTATGTCTTCATTTTTAATAACTTCAAAAACTTCCTGTCTGTTATTTTTAGAATAAGTTAAACCTGTAGGATTTTGGAAATTAGGTATCACGTAAGCCAATTTGGGTTTATGCATACTTATGGTATTTTTTAATTCTTCAATATTAAGTCCGTCTTTATCTAAAGAAACAGGTATAAATTGAGCACAATACAAACAGAATGTCTGCAAAATTCCAAGATATGAAGGTTTTTCAACAAGTACTTTATCTCCTTCATTAACAAATACCTTCCCTATTAAATCGATAGCCTGTTGAGAACCTGTAGTAATCATTACATTTGAAATATCTATATCCATATTCCATAATTTTTTGTATCTGTTAACAATATAATCTCTTAAAGAATCCAACCCTAAAGTTGTTGAATACTGATATAATTTATCTTTATATTTATCTGCAATTCGATTCATCGATATTTTTAATTCTTCTTGAGGAAAAGATATAGGATTTGGAAGTCCTCCTGCAAATGATATTATTTCAGGTTTTTGAATTACTTTTAAAATATCTCTGATAAAAGAAGACGGGGTTTTCTTTATTCTATTTGAAAAATATTGCTCAAACATATTATCTTCCTTTTTCCTTAATTCTTTGACAATATTATGATATAACAAAAAATCACATAAGTACTTGCTCTATTTAAAATTTTAGTAATAAAATTATAATAAGAGAGGGTTAGTACATGAAAGACTTAAGAATAAAAATATCGGGTACATCCGGTCAGGGAATAATAAGTTCAGGCGATATATTATCATATGCAACCGCAAGAAAAGGATATTATGTTACTACATACAGGGCTTTCCCTTCAGAAATAAGAGGTGACGGAAAGTGTTATTACACCCTAAGAATTAGTGAACATAAAGCTTTAACTGCAACTGGTAATACTGACATTCTTATATGTTTAGATGAAGACACTATATATGAGTGTATTTCAGAAATGTCTCAAAATGGCATATTAATTTATGATTCTGATTTAGTAAAAGATTTAAAAGAAACAAGAGAAGATATAATAAAATACGCAGTGCCTCTTGAAAGTATAGCAAAAGAATTAGGTTCACCACGTTCAAGAAATATGGTTGCTTTAGGTATTGTCGTCGGGATTATTAAAAATTTACATCTTGAAGAACAAATATTAAAAGATATAGAACTAAGATATAAAAATAAACCTCAAGAAGTAATTGATTCTAATAAAAAAGCATTGAACGCAGGTGTAGAATATTCACACAATAAGCTTGAAAGAAAAGATAATTATGAAAATGTAAAAATGGAATCAACCGGGGCAAAGCTTATAATGTCAGGTAATGAAGCCATAGGGCTTGCAGCAATAGCTGCAGGGTGTAGATTTTTTTCCGGTTATCCGATAACACCTGCCACAGAAATCATGGAATGGCTTGCAAAAGAGCTTCCGAAATTTGGCGGAAAAATGGTTCAATGTGAGGACGAAATTGCAGCAATAAATTATGCACTCGGAGCTTCATACGGCGGTGTAAAATCAATGACTGCAACATCAGGTCCCGGGTTTTCATTAATGCAGGAAGCTTTAGGATTGGCATCAATGGCTGAAATTCCTGTAGTCATAGCTGATGTTCAAAGGTGCGGACCAAGTACAGGAGTTCCCACTAAAACAGAACAAAGCGACTTATTTGCAGCAATGTACGGAACTCACGGAGATTGTCCTAAAATAGTTCTTGCTCCAATGAATGTTGCAGATTGTTTCTATCAAACAATTAACGCTTTTAATTTTGCAGAACAATATCAAGTTCCTGTAATAATTCTTTCAGACGCTTCTTTAGGGCCAAGAAGAGAATGCGTAGACTTGATAGATATAGAAAAACTAAATATAATCAACAGACAAAAACCGCAATTATCAGAAGGCGATATATATAACAGATATGAAGATACATATAGCGGAATATCACCAATAACTTGTCCCGGAGATTTATATGGAGAACATGTTGTAACTGGTTTGGAACATACTGTATATAATGCTCCAACGCCTGCACCTGAAGTTCACAGACAAATGACAGAAAAACGTTTTAGAAAATTAGAAACAGCAGCAGGACAATTTTCTAAAGCAAAAACATACGGTGATGATGAAGCCAATATAGGTATTATAAGCTGGGGCTCAACTTCTGGACCGGTATTTGAAGCGATAGATAAAGCAAAAGAAAAGGGAATAAAGGTTCAAGCTCTTTATCCAAGAACATTATATCCACTTCCTACTGATTGGATTAAAGGATTTATCAAAAATAAAGAAGTTATTATAGTTATAGAAGCTAATTATAATGCACAATTTAAATCAACAATAGTAGAAAGATGCGCACATATAAATAAAGGAATGGAAGTTCTGGAATTTTTAAAGTATGACGGAACTCCTTTCACTCCTGAAGAAATTCTTGAAGAAATAGAAAAAGTCGTAGCACTTGAAAATTCAAAACATGAACTTACAACTAATAAACACACTCACTTCTAAAAGAGGAATATTATGAAACAAATGGAAGCAAATGATTATAAAGGAAAAGTAAAACCATCTTGGTGCCCCGGATGTGGCAATCATGCAGTCTTGGCGGCATTAAAAAAAGCAATGGCTCAATTAAATTATCAAACTCATGAAACTGCAATAGTTTCAGGAATAGGATGTTCAAGCAGATTTCCTTTCTTCTTGTCTACATACGGATTTCATTCCATTCATGGCAGAGCTTTGCCTGTTGCTATAGGATTAAAAGAAGCAAGACCCGAAATCAATGTTATTGCAGTTGGTGGTGATGGTGACGGACTAAGCATTGGAGGAAATCATTTTATTCATGCCGGAAGAAAAAATCCAAATATAACATATATTATGATGGACAATGAAATTTATGCCTTAACAAAAGGTCAATGTTCCCCAACTTCCAGAATAGGAACAATTACAAAGTGTAATCCTTATGCTTGGACTGCTGACAGAATCAATCCTGTCTTAATGGCTTTATCCTTTAACGCTTCTTATGTCGCAAGAGGATATTCAGGTGACATTAAACAACTGGAAGAATTAATTTTAGGCGGACTTAAGCATAAAGGTTTTGCTTTTATCCACATTGTATCGCCTTGTGTTCAATACAATAAAGTTTCGTCTTTTGAAAAAATAAAAGAAATAGTTCGTAATTTACCTTCAGAACATGATGTAGAAGATAAGATAAATGCAATGAAATATGCATTTGCTCCAGAAGGTTTATATACAGGAATATTTTATAAAGTAGAACGTCCTACATATGAAGAACGTTATAAAGAAGTTATTTCAAAGGCAAAAGAACTTTCCGGCGATAATTATACAATTAAAGATGTAATTAAACAATTTCAATAGGTGATAAAATGACAAAAGGAAAAAGAATTTTAATAACTGTTTTAAGTTTAATAGGTTTAGCACTTTCAATAGAATTATGTGTTGTTTATTATAACGCAAATTTTTTAGGAGCAGCAAAGCCAAGTATTTGTGCTATAAACGAAGCAATGAATTGTGATAGTGTTGCTAAAACTTCGTATTCTCAATTTTTTGGAATACCTCTTTCTGTTTGGGGGTTAATTTTATATATATTCTTTCTTTTCATGACTTATGTAGATAAAATTCAAAATATAAAATTTTTAGGTTTTTTAAAAGTATTTAAAAACCCGCAATCATATATATTTTGTATAGGTTCTTTGTCTTTTATTTTATCAATGATTCTGGGAAGTATTTCAATATTTAAAATACATTCTATATGTATATTCTGCTTTATGACCTATTTCTTAGACTTATTAATAGCAATATGTTCTAAAACCAAAGGTAATTCACCGTTAAAAGAAGTAAAAGTCAGTTTCGCTGATTTTATAGAAGCAGTAAAAGTAAAAAAATATTTAATAGCATTAATAATAGTATTACTCATTGCAGCAGGAATTTTAACATATACAACAATATCAAATGTATTAGCTCCTCAAGTTGCAAAACAAAAAGAGATGCAAGCAGAATTAAAAATGTATAATAATTTATCAAACGGATATGAATTAGGACCAAAAGACGCATTAGTAGTTATTAATGAATATATAGATTTTAATTGCGGAGGTTGTTATTTGGCTAATTTATATTTTCATAGGATAGTTAATGAATTTGAGAATGTAAAAGTAATACAACATAATTTACCGTTAGAACGCAGTTGTAACCCAAATATGCAGCATGAAGGACATAAAAATTCATGTTTAAAAGCAAGATATGCAATGGCTGCGGAAAAACAAAATAAATATTGGCAAATGTCTGATATATTATTCCAAGAATCTCCTGATACGGAAGAAGAAATATTAAAATTAGCACAAAATACAGAATTAAATATAAATCAACTGAAAGAAGATGCAAATTCAGAAGCTATAAATAATGAAATTGCTCAATCAATAAAAGAAGCAGATTCAAAACAAATAGACGGAACACCGACAATTTATATAGGTATAAGAAAAATAGTAGGAATTGGGTCATATCCTGAATTAAAAAAACTTGTTATAGAACAGGGCGGAAAGGAAAAAGGCTCAATTGAATGATAAAAAAGTACTCGTTCATGCTTGTTGTGCAACATGCAGTGCATATCCCATAGAAAAATTAAGAGAACTTGGGTATTGTCCTGTTTTATATTTCTTTAATCCAAATATATTTCCGGAAGATGAGTATAATAAAAGACTAAATGAACTTATAACTTATGCAAAGAAAAAAGATGTTGAATTAATTATAGAAAAGTATGAACCTGAAAATTGGTACAATGCTATATCAGGACTAGAAGAAGAACCCGAAAGAGGGAAAAGATGTCAAAGATGTTTTGAATATCGCTTATTATTTACAGTTTTAAAAGCATTTAAACTTGAATACGAATATTTTACAACTACTCTTACGGTAAGTCCTCATAAACAATCAAAAGTAATCTTTGAAATAGCTCAAGAATTAGCACAAAAATACGAATTAAAATTTTTAGATATTGACTTTAAAAAACAGGACGGATTCTTAAAAACAATGAAAATTGCGAAGGAAGAAGGTTTTTATCGTCAAAATTACTGCGGATGTGAATTTAGTATGTTTAAATAATTTTTAACTTATAAAAATTTTTTCTTTATCTTTTCTGGATAATTTTTTAATCCGTCTTTCTTCCTTCATTGCATCAATCTTTGTATCAAACTCTTTTGTATATAATAATTTTAAAGGCTTATTAGCTCTGGTATATTTTGCTCCTTTACCTTCACAATGAAGAATATAGCGTTTTTCTACATTATCTGTATATCCGCAATAAATAGTATTATTAACTGTCAAAATTAAATATACATAATATTTTTTATATTTTTTATTTTTTTCATCCATTTAAAGCAATTTCATCCAAAATAGACATTATATTATCATATTTTAATTCAGTAACAAGTCTGTGTCTATACTCAGCACCACCTCTTATATTTTTAATATAACAAGGATAAAACTTTCTAAAAAATTTAATACCTGTTTGTTCACCCCTAAATGCAATCTGAAAATCTAAATGACTTTTTAACATGGCAATTTTTTCTTTTAAATCAGGTTCAGGCAATAATATATTATCATTTAAATATTTTTCTACTCTGTAAATTAATGATAAATCACCCATAGCAGCTCTTCCGATTGCAATTCCGTCAGCTTTTGATATTTCAAGACATTCTTTTGCTTTCTCAGGAGATGTAATATCTCCGTTTGCAAAATAAGGAATATCTATTTCACCACGAAGTTTAGAAAGTTCTTTCCAGTCAGCTTCTCCTGAATATAATTGAGTACGGGTTCTGGCATGAACTGTAACCATTGAAGCTCCTGCATCTTGCATCAATTGAGCAAATTCAACAAAGTTTTTACTGTCTTGCCCCCAACCCAATCTGAATTTACAAGTAACCGGTATGTTTATTGATTCTTTTACCGCAATCAATATATCACGTGCAAGTTCAGGATTTCTCATTAGAGAACATCCGTCATTACCCTTTACTATTTTATTTATGGGACATCCCATATTTATATCTATAATTGTTGCATTTGGCTCTAAAATTTTAGCTGCTCTTGCCATTAATTCCGGTTTATGACCTTCTATTTGAAAAGAAGCAGGTGTTTCATTTCCATCTGTATATGATATATTAGAATCTTGCCGTTGAATCAATGCTTCTGAACTTATCATCTCTGTTGTTAAAAGACAAGTTGATGTATATTTTCTGATTAGTTTCCTCATAACAAAATCCGTAATTCCTGCTAACGGAGCCAGAGCCACTCTGCTATTTAAAATTACGTTACCAATTTTAATACTTTGGTCTAATTTTTGCATTATTTTAATTGTTCCAACCTTGCCTGAGCATACTTAGTAAATTCATTTTCTTCATTAACTTTTTCTAAATACTTTTTAAAATTTTCTTTTACCGCTTGAAAATTTTGTAAATAATCATAGTCTACACCTAAAGAATAGTATGCAATAACCATATCAGGAGAATATTTCAGCGTTGATTTATAATCATTGATAGCATTTTGATAGTTTTTTAATGCATCGTAACATAATGCCCTATAGTAATAAGCAGTCGCATTATTATTTGAATTTTCTATAATTTTATTCAATAAAATTATAGAATCATTATATTTTTGATTATCATAATCATTTATTGCATCAGTAAGCATAGTATCTGTTTCTTTTTCTAAAATATAATTTGCTAAATCTTTTGCTTGTTTATTGTTAGGATTCTTTTGCAATGTCATATCCAAATATTTCTTTGCATTATTTAAATCATCCGAATACGCATATAAAGACGCAATATAAAAAGGAATGTCAGAATTTTTACTATCTAATTCCATAGCCTTTTTATAATAAATAATTGCATTATTGTTATCAGACAAAGACTGATATGCAGCTGCAATCCCCAATAAAGAATCTGATGTTGGCGGATTTATTTTCATATATTCTGAAATTGCAGATTTATAATCACCGCTTTGGAATGCATCAGATGCTTTATTATAGCTATTTGCACTTATTTCTTGTGCCACAATATCATACTGTTTTTTTACTAATTGATTTTCAGGTTGGATAGTTTTCGCTTTTTTTATAACTTCAAATGCATCATTATAATTTCCTTTTTGTCTGTAGGCTTGAGATAAATTAATATATGCATCAATATTTGTATTATCCATTTTTATTGTTTGTAAATAATAAGTAATAGCATCATCAATTTTATTAGCCTTATGAAGTTCATATGCAAATTCATAATAAGCATCTGAATTCATAGGACTGTTTTGAACATTTTTATAAAGAAAAGCAAGAACATCTTCTGTCGACATCGTATTTTTTAACAGTTCAAATAATGAAGCTTTAATAGCAGTATTATTTGGCTCGATTCCAAGCGCAGCTTTATATAATGATATAGCATCATCATTTCTGTTCAATGCTTTCATACATTCTGCTTTATAAACAAGAATTTTAGAATTTTGAGGCTGAAGTTGTAATATTGAATTATATGTATTAATTGCGGCATTATAATTTTTTTGTTCCTGATAAAGAGTACCGATATTGATTTTTGTATTGATATTTGAAGGATTTAAAGATTCTGCCGTTTTATATTCAGAAAGTGCTTCATTATAACGTTTTTGTTTCTGATAAACCACACCTAAATTTGCGTGAGCCTCTGCATCTGCACTATTTTCATCCACTTTTTTCTGCCATATTCTTTCTAAAGAATTTAAAATGTCTTCTCTTTCAGATGACGAATCCAATGCATAACTGTATTCTTTTAACGAAGCAGAATAATCGTTCATTTGTTCATATATTCTTGCAAGTTTTAAATGAATATCAGTATCAGAAGGTTCAATTTTTAAAGCATTTTTATAAAAATTTAACGACTTATTAGGGCGATTAAAGATTTTAAAAATATCTCCTAATGCATCATTTGCTTTAAGACTATATTTTGAGTTATTTATCAGTTGAAAATAATCATA
>CANQOM010000060.1 GCA_947625445.1 Candidatus Gastranaerophilales bacterium | reverse complement strand
GGTTACCTATAATAAACGTATTGCCGTTAGAACAAGATGAACAAATAACTGCAGTAGTACCTGTTTCAAATTTTGCACCTGATTCCAATTTAATAATGCTTACAAAGAAGGGTTATATAAAGAGAATCGGACTGGATAATTTTGCTAACATAAGAAAGAACGGTATTATTGCAATTGGACTGGAAGAAGGCGACACTCTAAATTGGGTAAAACAAGCAAATAATACGGATGAAGTATTTATAGCAACAAGCTGCGGTATGGCAATAAGATTTGCAATAGAAGATTTAAGACCGTTAGGCAGAAGTGCAAGAGGTGTAAATTCAATGAAATTAAGAGCGGCAGATACAATTATAGGCTGCGATATTATACCTAAAAACTTTGATGCTGATTTACTTGTTGTAACCTCTGACGGATTCGGCAAACGTTCAAAAATGTCGGAATTTAGAGCTCAAAATAGAGGCGGTATCGGATTAATAGCTACAAAATTTAAATCTTCTTCTTCAAGGCTTGTAGCTCTTACCGTTGTTGAAGAAAATGATGAAATAATGGTAGTAACACAAAACGGTATAGTATCAAGAATCAAAGCAAGTGATATTTCAAGACAAGGAAGACCTGCAACGGGTGTCAGAATCCAAAATCTAATGGAAAATGACTCTGTTATGGCTGTTAATAAAATTGTTGTAACGGATACAAAAGATTCTGATACACCTGAAAATATTATGGATAATGTAGAAGAAGCAATCCAAAATAAACTTGGAGATATAGATAATGAATAAAATAATATCAACTGATAAAGCACCAAAAGCAATCGGACCATATTCACAAGCATATTTATGCGGAAATACTTTATACTGTTCAGGGCAAATAGCAATTGATCCGGAAACTAATACATTTATAGAAGGCGGAATTGAAGAACAGACAAAACTAATACTAAAAAATATAGGTGCATTATTGGAATCTGTAGGTTTTAGTTATAAAGATGTAGTAAAAACAACATGTTTTTTGGCAGATATGAATGATTTCAATGTATTCAACGGACTTTATGAAAAATCATTTATTTCAAAGCCTGCACGTTCTTGTGTCGCTGCTAAATCTTTGCCCAAAAACGCATTAGTTGAAATCGAAGTTATAGCAGTTAAATAATGAAAGTAATTTTACAAAGAGTCAAAGAGGCATCCGTAACTATTGATAATAAACTTTTCAGTTCAATCAACAAAGGTTATTTATTATTATTTTGTGCTGAAAAAGGTGACATTAAAGCTGATGCCGATTGGCTCTGTAACAAAATCAGTGTTTTAAGATGTTTTTCTGATGAAAACGGGAAAATGAATCTTTCTATAAAAGACATACAAGGAGAAATATTGGTTGTTTCTCAATTTACACTTGCAGCAAGTGTAAAAAAAGGTACAAGACCAAGTTTTGATAATGCAATGTCTCCACAAGAAGCTAATGAAATGTATGAATATTTTGTTTCCAAAATAAAGGAATTGAACATTTCGGTAAAAACAGGAATCTTTGGTGCTCATATGGAAGTTAAATTAATTAACGACGGTCCCGTTACTTTTATAATCTCTAAAGAAAATAATAAGGATTAAATTCTTAAATGACAAGAATAAAAAACATATTAAATTTTCCCGAGTTGATTTTTTTAATCATTTCAACAATTTTCGGACTTTTATTCATGATAATTGTTCCTTCACATATGGTACCTGACGAAAGTTCTCATATATTAAGGGCTTGTGAAGTTGCAAACGGAACTTTTTATAATAAAACTCCTTCGGATAAAACAATATTTGAAAAAAAATTAAACAAATTTATTAACCAAAGAAAATCTGAAAAATTTCATAATACAAGCGGGTATTCTCCTGTAATGTATATTTCTTCCTCTTTAGGAATTAAATTAGGCAACTTTTTATTTGAAGATGGCAATATAATTTTTTATTTAGGGAGAATGTTCAACCTATTCATGTATATTTTTATGTGTTTTTTAGCCATAAAAATTACTCCTATATTCAAATATCAATTCATGTTTGTTTCTTTACTTCCCATGTCTTTATATGAAGGAATGAGTTACAGTGCTGATTCTTTTAATAACGGTTTTGCATTTTTATTTTTTGCATACCTTTTTAAACTAATTTTTTTGAACAAAGAACTTACAAAGAAAGATTATATATTATTAACAATATTTACTTCATTAGGCAGTTTTTGTAAATTAAATATATTCCCTTTATTTTTGTTTCCGTTTTTATCAATAAAAAAACATAAATTTATAAAAGTTACAACATATATCTTATTAGGTATTATTATTTCATATACATGGGCTCACATAAATAACATTTACCTAAATCCTCAAGAAACAGTAATTAACGATTTTTCAATTATTTTTAAATATCCTGTAGAAGTATTAAAAGAGATAATTATAAGTACACTTGAAAATTCCGATGCCTATCTTAAAGGATGTATAGGCATTCTCGGATTGTATAACGTATATTTACCAATGTATATATACATTGCAATAATTACCTTATTTATTTCATCATTTATAATACTGCATGAAAATGTTAAAATAAAATTACAAATTACAGGACTTCTTGTATTTATTCTATTTCATATATTATTACTATATTATTATTTAAATACCTGGACACCTACCTACAGTAAAGTTATAGTAGGGATTCAAGGAAGATATTACATACAAATACTTCCGTATTTATTTCTAACCTTATCAAAAAATTCTTATAAATATCAATTTTCAGAAAGAACTAAAAATATCTACAAAATAATATTAATTGTATTATTAGTAATTATATTAATAATAGTTACAAAAGGAATAAATTTAATTTTTAATATTAATAAATAAATCAACAAATTTATTATTAACAACATCAAATAAACCTTTGTCAGTAAGTTTAAGTTCGGGAATAACAGATAAAGAGAGAAAAGCCATAGTCATAAAAGGCGCATCTAAGGAACAACCTATAAGTTTTTGACCATTTTTAAGTTCTTCACATTTATGTAAAACTGTTTCAGCTGATTCATCAGACATTAAACCTGCAATAGGAAGCTCTAATTTAGCAATAACTTTCTCGTTTTGCACTATAACTTTACCACCTTGAGATTTTACAAGTTCCTTAATCGCCTTAAACATATCATCATCATTAGTACCAATAACAATCATATTATGGGAATCATGAGCAACAGTAGACGCTATAGCACCTGATTTTATACCAAATCCTTTAACAAAACCTTTTCCTATATTACCGCTTGCTTTATGACGTTCAATAACTAAGATTTTTAGAATATCGTCTTCAATATTACTTTGTGCATAATCATTTTCAATATTTATTTTTGCTTCAACATTTTTTGTTACAAGTTGATTAGATATAACTTCAATTGCTCTTACTTTGTCCGACTCAGCTTTAATTTTCAAATCTTCTTTATCCAACCATCTTATATTAACGGTACCTCTCAAAGAAGAAATATGGTTACAAGGACAATCAGTAATCATTTTACCATTTTCTGCAACAATATTGCCGTTTTTAATTACCTTAACAGGATTAAAATCCTTTAAGTTATCTAAAATTAATAAATCAGCTTTATAATAAGGAGCAATAGCTCCAAGATTTTTAATTCCAAAGTATTCTGCAGCATTTAAAGACGCCATTTGTATAGCATCAACAGGATTTATACCTGATTGAACAGTTCTTCTGACCATACCGTTAATATGTTCCTTCAAATCAGAAGGCTATCTGTCATCAGTAACAAACATACATTTATTTGTAGGAAATGTTTTGAGTACAGGAATAAGAGCATCCAAATTTTTAGCGGCACTGCCTTCTCGAATCATTAAATACATACCAAGTCTAAGTTTTTCTATAGCTTCATCAATATTTGTGCATTCATGGTCAGAAGAAATACCGCCTGAGATATATGCACATAAATCATGTCCACATAAATAAGGTGCATGCCCGTCTATCCGTTTGCCTTTTTCAATAGCGAGTTTTAATTTAGCCAAAACTTTCTTATCAAGATTAATAACACCGGGGAAATTCATCATTTCTGCAATACCGAGCACCCAAGGACTATCTATCAATAAAGACAAATCATAACTATTCAATTCAAATCCGGAGGTTTCCCAATTAGTGGCCGGTACACAGGAAGGAAGCATCATATAAACATCCAAAGGCAAATTTTTAGAAGTTTCTCTCATAAAACTTATCCCGTGAAGTCCAATAACATTAGATATTTCATGCGGGTCTGAAATGATTGTTGTAGTTCCTTTTGGAACGACCATTTTGGCAAATTCTGAAGGTAATAACATTGAACTTTCAATATGAACATGAGCATCAATAAATGAAGGAGAAATATATTGACCTTGAACATCAATTTCATTTTTCCCTTTAAACTCAAAGCCGACTCCTGCAATAATACCGTTTTTTATGGCAATATCTGCTTTATATATTTCTTTAGACAAAACATTAATAATCTGACCGTTTTTAATTACTAAATCAGCATCACTCTCGCCTTTTGCAGTTTTAATGATTTCTTCAAATTCCATAATGATTTTATATTAACATAAATAAAAAATGTTATTGTAATAACATCATTTCTATGCTAAAAAATACATATTGCAGATAGGAGATAAATATGACAAACATAAATGGTGCGGATATAGGAATTATAGGCGGTAGCGGTTTTTACAGTTTTTTTGAAGAATCAGGAAAAAAATACGATGAAATAAATATTGATACTCCTTACGGCAGTCCATCAGACCCAATAACAATAGGAGAAATATCAGGGAAAAAAGTAGCATTTATTCCCCGTCACGGAAAAAATCATAGATTTTTACCTCATACAGTAAATTATAGAGCAAATGTATGGGCAATGAAATCTTTAGGTGTAAAACGAGTAATATCTCCTTGTGCAGCAGGTAGTTTGCAAAAACATGTTAAACCCGGTGATTTTGTCATATGCGACCAATTTGTAGATTGGACAGACGGAAGAAAAAATACATTTTTTGAAGGTCCTGATTGTATCCACCCTTCAAGTGCAGATCCTTATTGCCCCGAATTAAGAAAAATTGCTATAGAACAAGCTAAAAAACAAGGTATTAATGTACATGATAAAGGTACGGTAGTGGTTATTAACGGACCAAGATTCACAACCAAATCTGAATCTAAATTTTTTACAAATCAAGGCTGGGAAGTAATTAACATGAGCCAATTCCCCGAAGTACATCTTGTAAGAGAACTTGACATGTGTCCCTTGACTATAGCACTTATTACTGACTATGATGCAGGCTTAGTCGGAGATGTTCCACCAGTTACTCACCAAGAAGTCTTACAAGTGTTCAAATCAAATATTACAAGATTAAAAAGTTTATTAATAGCAATTATAGAAAATATTCCTATGGAGAGAAATAATTGTGAATGTTATAATACTTCCCACACTTCATAACAAAGGATAAAATATGATTTCTTATGCTATTTCTTTAATATTTAGAATAATATATTTAATAATTCTTATTGTTATACTTTTAAGTTGGATACCGATTTTTGACATCCGTAAAGAGCCTATTGCCTCATTGGTAAAGTTTTATAATATAATTATGGCTCCTTTTAAAACAATAATTCCCCCTATAGGAATGTTAGATTTTTCACCTATTGTAGCTTTTATTCTATTACAAGTTATAGAAAGGCTACTTATAAAAATTTTATCGTCTTTTGGACTTTAACACTTTTTATTAAATCTCTAACCTATCAAAACCCAAAGAATTTTTCTCAATCCCCTAGCTATTAATACTGCGATAAAACTGAATACTAAATCATATAATATTTTTGAAAGAGATTGATAATATATCCAATTAGTAATAAATTGCCAAGAATCATGTCTTAAAAGGGCAATAATAGTCATATATATAATACCTATAATATGGATTAATAAAACACCATAAATAACAGCTAAAAGCATCTTCAAAACAGAATTATTATTTTTCATAACTTTTGCGGAAATAAGTACTGCAAATAAATAAGCAAAAATATAACCAAAATTATACTGAAATACATAAGATAATCCGCCTCCGAGTGCATACACCGGAAACATTGGTGTCAAACCTAAAATTATATATAATAATATCGTAACCAATCCCCAAAATTCTCCTAATAACGCAGCAATAAAAAGGACAACAGGAATTTGAGGTATATATTCAAATTGTAAATATGATGCAATACTTGATTGAGGAACGTTAAAATTTATCTTTATCTGTGAGAAAGTAGCAATAATTAATAATAATATACAAAATAAAACTATTGCTATAGTACCCAAACAAAACTTTATACGAACATTTGGTTTATGGAATTTTTTTATCTCTTCTTTTATTCGTTTATTCATCATAAAAAACTTCAGCCTTTTTTATATTATTTTCTATGTTATTGAAGTTATTCTTAAATGTATCATACCAAATGTTTTGAGTAAACATTATTAAGGCATTTTCACCATTATCCTGATAATAATTTTTTCTGACTCCTATAGACTCAAATAAAAACTTTTCATATAAAGAAATAGCCGGAACATTACTTTCTCGAACCTCTAGGGTAATATATTTAATCATATTTTTATAGCATTCTTTTATTGCTTTAACTAAAAGAATTTGAGCATATCCCAATCTTCTGTAATCAGGATGAACTCCTAATGTTGTAATGTGAGCTTCTTCAAATATAAGCCAAATACCAATAAACGCAAGTATCTTATTATCTTCATTTCTTAAAACCCAATATCTTGAAAGATTATTTGTTAATTCATTATAAAATGACGTTTTAGACCAATGATGGTTAGGATGAATTATTTCTTCTATTAGATATACTTCTTCTACGTCAAAAGAAGTCATTAAATCAACTTTAAGTTTCATAATTAATACTCTCTTAAAAATTGTAACAAAAAGTTAAGTTACTTTCAAATTTTTATAATAAACTATATTTATAAGTTGTTATTTTGACGGTTAAAAGAAAAAAACATATGATTAAACATGCATATATACATATACCGTTTTGTAAGCAAAAATGTAAATATTGCTCTTTTGTTTCCGGAATAAATACCGAAATGAAAGAGTTTTATTTTGATGCACTATATAAAGAAATTAAGGAAAAATATAAAAAAGAATATTTGGAAACACTATACATAGGAGGCGGGACTCCTTCTTTAATTGATGCTGATGAAATATATAAATTAATTTCAAAATTTAATCTGTCAGATAAAGCCGAAATTACGCTTGAAGCAAATCCTGAATCAGTTAATAAAGATAAATTTAATAAATTGTTTGATATAGGCATTAACAGAATATCATTAGGTTGCCAAACATTTGATAATAATATTTTAAAATATATAGGCAGACTTCACAGTGAAAAAGATATATATAATTCAATTGAGATAATAAAGAATGCAGGATTCATAAATATAAGTATAGACTTGATATACGGACTTCCTAATCAGAATATGAATATATTTAAAAAAGACATCAAAAAAGCACTGGATTTAAACGTAGCGCATATTTCAACGTATGGTCTTAAAATAGAAGAAGATTCTTTTTTCGGTAAAAATCCACCAAAAAATATCGCAGATGATGAAATGCAGGCTGAAATGTTTTTATATTTGTCGAAGGAACTAAATAAAAATGGGTTTATTCATTATGAAATAAGTAACTTTGCAAAAGAAAACTTTGAATCACAACATAATATATCATATTGGAAAAACCAAAATTATTATGGTTTCGGACTCAATGCCAGTGGATTTGAAGGTAATATAAGATATAAAAATCAATACAAATTACAAGATTACATATATAATCCTTTAAAAAAATCTGAAGAAATTTCTTTAAGTCAAAAAGAAAATATGGAAAACGAAATATTTTTAGCATTAAGACTCAAAGAAGGTTTGAATATAATCACATTTAATAAAAAATACAATATTGATTTTGACAAAAAATATAAAAATATAATAGAAAAATACAAAAATTTTATAAATTATGACAATAAATCAATCAGTCTTACAGAAGAAGGCATACTTATAAGCAATGAAATAATGTCTGAATTTATAAGTTAAGCCTTTTTAATTTCAGTCGGTTGAATAATATCTTTAAAAACATCAGAATCAGGTTTTATTTCTTTAGTTTGAAAAGGCATCTGCTGCATACCTGTTTTAGAGCCTGAAACAATAAAAGATAAAGGAAGTAGAGTTGATGTTACAGAAGTTATAGATTTAACATCTTTTAATAACATATTAGCAGTAATACAAATATCATCAGCATGAACTAAATAATCTTCAGCTTTAACATCGTGTTTAACTTCTTCTTTAAAAATTTTGTTATTTAATTTATTTACAACCTTATTACCTATTTCCATACCACCAACAAGTGCAATAATAGTAGTTGCCGTTTTAGGAATGAATTTTATTATATTATTAATATACTTAATAACAGAATTATTAGATTTTATTTGAGGCATTACAATATTAGCTTTATTGAGAAGATTATTTCCGATAGCTAAAGTACATAATGGAAACATCATATTACCAATGAATTGTTGTGAAGCTTCTCTTAATTTAGGTTTAATATTTCTTTTATCTTTATCGGCAATTAATCCGCCTGTTAAACCACCAACAACAGAGCCCAAACCAATAGCAAGAGCCTCCATTTCAGAATAAGATATTTTATTTAATTTTAAATCAGGTTTCCCCTTTTTAGCCATACAATAAACCCCTGCAACCGCAGAAGCAATACCAATAGCACTTC
>CANQOM010000059.1 GCA_947625445.1 Candidatus Gastranaerophilales bacterium | reverse complement strand
GGTACAACACCTGCAAACATCAATCAAATTCAAGAAACTTTATTAAGACTGTCACAATTAGTTAATGACTTCAAATTCATTGATGAACTTGATATTAACCCGTTATTAATATCTGAAAAAACAGGTGAAGGCATTGCAGTTGACGGTCGTATTAAAGTAAGAATGAAAGAAGCTCAAGAAGCTCTTAAAGATTGCTGCACTTGCGGATGCTGCCAATTATAAAAAGCTTAAAAGCTTATAAAAAAGAGCCCTTAATTTTAAGGGCTCTTTTTATGTTATAATTTGGGCTATGGAAATTGATGCTAGAAAATCAAATATTGAGTTATTAAGAATATTTGCAATATTTATTATTATATTACACCACCTGTATATCCACGGCATATTGAGATGGGGGGGGGGATTTTAGCTAAAAATATTAGTATTTTCGGGCATATAAACCGATTTAATACTGTATTTTTATGTCAGGGCGGTAAAATTGGGGTAATTATATTCCTGATGATTACAGGATACTTTATGATTGTCTCTGATTTTAAATTAAAACATATTATTAAAATTTATTTATATACCTTATTTTATTCATTATTGTTTCTCAACATAACTTATACATTAAATTCTAACACCATTGAACCGATATTAGTAAAATATTCATTATTCCCGATATCTAATCAAGCCTATACTTTCATAAGTAATTATATATATTTATATTTATTTATTCCTTTTATCAACATCCTTATTAAAAGCATGAATAAAAAACAATGTTTTGCATTATTATTACTAACTACTATAGGATGGTGCATTATCCCGACATTTATTTCTAAAGGAATTACATTTTCGAATTTAGGACTTTATATTTATTTATATATGTTAGGTGCTTTTATTAGATTGGATATTTTTAAATTTTTATCCGATAAAAAACTACTTATGTATTTATCTATTTTAACAGTTATTTTTATGAGCATTACAATTTCAAGTATACTCTTTCCACATAACGTAAGTTTAATAAAAGCAGTAAAATTTCAAAGTATTAATTCACCTTGCACAATAATATATTCTTTGTTTATATTTAACTATTTTAAATCTCTAAATATTAAATATAATAAATGGATAAATTATGCCGCAAGTTCTGTTTTGTCAATTTATTTAATACATGACAATATATTTGTAAGAATGTATTTATGGAGAAAAATTGTTCCTTTTCTTGATATTAATTCACCATATTATTTATTAATTAATATCGGTATATGTTTAACAATATTCATTGTATGTATGTTTTTTGATAAAGTATTTAATTTTTTCTTTGGAAAATCTATTGAAAAATTTTCTGCATTAATAGGTGAAAAAGCAACTAATATATATAATAAAGTTTATTTCAGAATTTTTGAAAGAAATAATATAGTTTAAAATTTTAATTTTTATCAAACAAAATTTATTATATAATTTCATTTTTTAAGATGTTGAAGTTTCTGACATATTTTTATACGTATGTAAATTTTTGTAAAATTACAAGAAAAAACCCTCAAGTCTCCCCCGTGCCGATAATAGACATGTCAGTTTAAGTAAAGGAGAAATATTTATGACAGAAATTAACAACGTAAACAACTTACAAAACAAAAACTTAGAATTTAAAAGTCCTGATTCTGTAAAACCGCAGGAGCAAGAAGAAAATTCATCAATATTTTTTATGGCAGAAATAGCCAAAGCAATTGGTGATAAAATAGCTGAATCAATAAAAGAAGACGGAACTTTCCCTACCGCATATGAATTGAAAGAAACTATTAATCTTGATTTAGACAAAACTTTAGCCGAAAAAATTAAAGATACCAAAAATAAAACTAAAGTAACTTTATCAGAAATGTTTAAAACTGATTTAAATAATCCTACAAGTTCAATAGCAAAAATAGTCAAAGAAACAATAGAAAACAAGAAAGAGGAAAAATAATTTTTTAAAATTTTTAAAAATTTATTAAAAAAAGAATGCATAAGCATTCTTTTTTTTTGAGCAAAAATAATTTTCTTTTGTTTTATAAAAAGTGTAATTAAAAAAGGCAAAGTAATGAACATTTCATACATAAATACGGTTTCTTTCGGTAAAAAAAATAAAACAAAGAAAGAAGATATCAAAACACAAATTCAAAAAGGTAATGAATATTCAAAAGAGTTAATACAATATATGAACTCTGATAAAATACAAAATATATTAGAAAGAATGCCTGCAAAAGACGGGTTTTTTATCTCTGTTTCACAAGTAAATCATTTGGCAGATGAAAAAGTAAAAGTTACAAATCCGGAATTAATATATTGCGAAGATTTTTATAATAAGTCACAAACAGGGAAATCTAAAAAATTAGAAATGCACTCTTATGAAGTAGACATTAACAAAAAATTCAGCAAAAAAGATATAAAAAAATGGCTTACAAGTTTATTTCCTCAACAGGAAGAAAATAATAATATTTAAGCTATAATAAATTTATGGGCAATGAATTTTATGAAGATACAATAAGTGCAATAGCAACACCTGTTGGGAATGGCGGGGTTAGCATTGTACGTCTTTCCGGAGCTAAATCATTTGAAATAATTAATAAAATTTTTTCCAAAAAAAATTTAATCGAGGGTAAAATATATCACGGTAAAATACAAGAAAATTCAGAAGATATAGATGAAGTAATTGTATTACCGTTTAAAGCTCCTAATAGTTATACAGGAGAAGACGTAATAGAAATCCAATGCCATGGCGGTATTCATATTACAAATAAAATTTTGGAATTAACACTACAAGAAGGAGCAAGACTTGCTCAAAAAGGAGAATACACAAAAAGGGCATTTTTAAACCATAAAATGGATTTATCTCAGGCAGAAGCAATATTAGATTTAATTCATGCCGGAACAGAAAAATTTGCTATAGCAGGTGCTAAAAATTTATTCGGAAAACTATCTGATGAAACTAATGAAATAAAAAAAGAGATTTCAGATATACTTTCAAGAATAGTAGCAGCAATAGATTTTCCCGAAGATGTGGCTGAACCCGACTATGGATATCTTGAAGAAAAAATTAAGAAAATTATAAAAAAAATAAACCATATACTAAGCTATTCAAAAAGTTCAAATATATTCCGCCAAGGAATAAAAATCGTATTAGCCGGCAGACCTAATGTCGGAAAATCTTCATTATTTAACGCATTATTGAATTTGGAACGTGCAATAGTAACAGATATTGCAGGTACAACAAGAGATATAATTCAAGAAACACTTGATATAGACGGTATTGCTACAACTATAATTGATACTGCCGGAATAAGAGATGATGATAATATCAACAAAGTGGAAGCTATTGGTATTGATTATACAAAAAAATATGTGAATGATGCCGATATAATTCTTTTTCTGTATGATTTAAGTCAAGGTTTCACCACACAAGACAAAGAAATTTACGACTCTATTAAACATAAAACACATATTAAAATAGGAACTAAATCAGATTTAACAACAAAAAAAGATGAACAAGCAATATGTATTTCATTAAAAACAGGGGAAAATATTGATTTATTAAAACAAAAAATTAAAAATTCAGTAATTAATCAAAATTTAACCGAAATAGAATATATAACCAACAAACGACAACAAAAGTGTTTACAAGAAACAGAAAATTCTCTTAATAATGCACTAATTGCAACTCAAAACAAGGAAATTCAAGACTTAATATCAATAGATATAAAATCTGCCCTGTTGTATATTTCAGAAGTATCAGGTGAAGTAATTACAGATGAAATTTTAAATAATATTTTTGACAATTTTTGTATCGGGAAATAATCCATAGCGATAACCTAACGGGGAATTATAATTTTTCATATTATTATCTAAATTTGAATTATACTAAAAAATTTAGGACGGATAATTATGAATTTGATAAATTCTGTTTTCAACAAAGATGTAGAATTATTTGAAAATCTTATTATAAATATTGCAAAATATTCAACGGGAGATTTAATTATTACTGACGATAAATTTAATATTATTTATCACAATATTAAACAAACAGGGTATAAATCTAATTTATTTGAAATAACTGACAGTTTTATAAATGAAAATATAAGAATTAATATAGAAAACTTTAAAAATTCTAACAACAATCATTTATACTTAAAATTATTGTTTAATGATGAAAATAATTCTCAGAATATACCAATGGATGTTCATATTTGTAAGATTATGAATAAAAAAAATAAAATTACGGGATTTCTGGTAATAATCCAGGATATAACACAAGAAATAAAAAACCGTATTCAAAAAGAAACTTTTATTGATATTCTTTCACATGATTTAAAAACACCAATAAGAGCAAATATTCAAATTTTGGAATTAATACTAAATAACAAATTCGGAAATATGAACAACAATTTAAAACAGATTCTTGATGAAGTATTAAATTCATGCAGATTTATGAATTACATGACAGATAATTTACTAATAAAATATAAAAATGAATTTGAAGCTTATGAATTGCAAAAACAACCATGTTCAATAATAAATTTAATTAAAGATATATGTTTAAATTTAAATTATATTTTAAAAAGAAAAAAACAAAATGTTGAATTAATAATAAAAGGGAAAATAGAAAATATTAACATTGATAAAACAGAAATATCAAAAGTTTTAAATAATCTCATAATAAATGCATCAGAACAAAGCAAAGAAAATTCAAACATTATAATAAAAGTAGAAAATAATAAAAATAATTTAATAATAACATTTACAGATAACGGTAAACAAGAATCCAAAGGGAAATTGGATAAAATATTTGAAGAATATATAGCGTGTTCTAATAAATTTCGTAAAGTAGGCTTCAGTTTGGAATTATATAATTGCAGAAAAATAATAGAAGCACACAACGGACAAATATATGCTCAAAATGAAAAGAATTACGGCACATCAATAAGTTTTTCACTTCCATATGCAAATTAATTTTTTTCAAATATATTAAATTATGTAAATTATATTTTTATTAATAAAAAATTTTGAAATTTACATGTTTTGATGACAACAACTGTAGAAAGAAAGGAATATAATTATGACACAATCTGTATCTTTTGGAAGCTCTTATACCGCTTATACAGGCTCTTTACATACCAAAACTCAAAAGGATGCCTATAAACAATTATTGACAAATCTTGACAATTGGGGGATTGATTATATCACTAAAAAAGAAACCATATTAGCTAAAAAACATCACGGTGAAGATACAATAAATACCGCAGAAAAAACATACTTCCAAGTACCTAATTTCGCAGATACAACTATTGATACTCTATCTGAAGGTTTAGGTATAGATATCACAAAAAAACCGTTATTTGACAGACAAGCATAAATATTAAATAATAATCCTTTATTTAAAATTAATACAAATAAAGGATTATTATTATAAAAAAAATTATTATAATATTTAAAATAAATGTTCACTTTCTAAGAAAAAAGGTAAAGTATGTCATTTGGAATTAACGGACCTGAAAATATACCGTCAATTCAAAAATCGCACCATACAAATGATGGTGGGGCGGGAAATTTAGGCTACTTTAAACGTCAAAAAAAGAAACATGAAGACGAAACAGAAGAAGAAGATATTTTTGAATTATCTTCAAAAGATAATGAAGAAGAAGAAAACCACGAAGATACAATCGAAAATGTCGGAAACAGAATTAAAAATTTTTGGATAAAATTTAAAATTAAAAATCGTCTTGAACAAGAAATTGAAAAACTTAATAATTTCGAAAATAGTGAAGAAGAAAATAATCCCGAAGATGAATAATTACATCTTCGGGGCTTTTTAGATTAATATGTGTGTATGTTTATTTAAAGATTTTTACTGTTAAATGTTAATTCATCATTATTTACATCTATTGTAACTTTAGAATGAGGAGTAATTTCTTGTTTCAAAATCTTTTTAGAAAGCGGATTTTCAACAAGTTGTCTTATTGTTCTTTTTAAAGGTCTTGCACCGTATATAGGATTGTAACCTTTTTGCGCCAGATATTCTTTTGCATCATCCGTTATTTCAAGCATAATATCCTGCTCATTCAAAAGTTTATGTAAATGTTCTACCTGTATATCAACAATTTTAGCAAGTTGCATCATAGTTAAAGCTTTAAAGAATACTATTTCATCTATCCTGTTTAAAAATTCAGGTTTAAAATTTTGTTGCATTAATGCCATAACTTCTTCTTTTGTCTGTTCCGATTGTTTTTCTGACAACATAGATTCCAGAGTATTCTTTAAAATAATCTCACTACCTATATTACTTGTTAATATAATTAAAGTATTTTTAAAGTCAACTGTTCTTCCCTTAGAATCTGTTAATCTGCCGTCATCAAAGATTTGCAGCATTATATTAAATACATCAGGGTGTGCTTTTTCAATTTCATCAAAAAGCACTACAGAATATGGCTTTCTTCTGACTTGTTCTGTTAATTGTCCGCCTTCATCATAACCTATGTATCCGGGAGGAGCACCAATAAGTCTAGCAACAGTATGTTTTTCCATGTATTCTGACATATCTATTCTTATAAGAGCGTCTTCATCATTAAACATAAATTCTGCCAAAGCTTTTGCAAGCTCAGTCTTACCCACGCCAGTTGGGCCTAAGAAAATAAATGTTCCGATTGGGCGGTTCGGGTCTTTTAATCCGCTGCGAGCTCGTCTTATTGCGTCTGATACTACTTCTACCGCTTCATCCTGACCTACTACACGTTTATGCAAAAATTCTTCCATATTAACAAGTTTTTGCATTTCACTTTCCATCAGTTTATTTACGGCAATACCTGTCCATTTGCTAACAATTTCAGCTATATCATCTTCATCTATTTCTTCTTTTAACAGAGTGTTTTTATGCTCTTTAGTATTATCACCAGCTTCTTTCAATTGTTTTTCAAGTGTAATCAGTTTTCCGTATTTGAGTTCTGCTGCCTTTTGCAAGTCCATATTTCGTTCAGCTTCTTCTATCTGAATTTTTACTTTTTCTATTTCTTCTTTTATTGAAGCTTCACCTTGAATTGAACGTTTTTCCATTTCCCATTGTGTCTTTAATTTATCTATTTTTTCATTCAAATCTTTTAATATATTTTCTATATTTTGGATTTTTTCGGCATTATCAGAATTTTCCTCCTGTTTTAATGCTTCTCTTTCTATTTCTAATTGCATTTTCTGTCTTACAAGCATATCAAGTTCTTCGGGCATAGAATCTATTTCTATTCTCAAAGAAGATGCAGCTTCATCAACTAAATCTATTGCTTTATCCGGTAAAAATCTGTCTGTTATGTACCTATCTGACAATTTAGCGGCAGCCACAAGTGCTGAATCCTTTATTCTGACGCCGTGATGTACTTCGTATCTTTGCTTTAAACCTCTTAATATACTTATAGTATCTTCTATTGAAGGCTCATTAACCATAACAGGCTGAAATCTTCTTTCAAGCGCAGGGTCTTTTTCTATGTATTTTCGGTATTCATTTATTGTAGTTGCACCGATACATCTTAATGTTCCTCTTGCAAGCATTGGTTTTAAAAGGTTACCTGCATCGGTCGAACCTTCAGTTGCACCCGCTCCAACTACTGTATGAAGTTCATCTATAAACATTATTATTTCACCGTTAGAATTTTCAACTTCCTTTAAAACGGCTTTCAAACGTTCTTCAAATTCACCTCTAAATTTAGCACCCGCTATCAATGCTCCTAAATCAAGCGAAATTAATTTTGTTTCTTTTAAATTCTCAGGAACATCACCTCTTATTATTCTTTGCGCTAAACCTTCGATTATGGCGGTTTTACCTACTCCCGGTTCACCTATTAGAACTGGATTATTTTTTGTTTTACGATTTAAAACTTGTATTACACGTCTAATTTCATCATCCCGTCCGATTACAGGGTCTAGTTTCCCTTTTCTTGCCATTATTGTCAGGTCGGTTGAATATTTTTCCAATGCTTTATATGAATCTTCCGCATTTTTGCAATCCACTTTTCTATTTCCTCTTACTTTCTTCATTACGTTTAATATTGTATCTTTGCTTATTTTGTTTGAAACTAATATTTCTTGAATTTTTGAACCCGTAAGTTCTGTCATTGCGATTAAAATATGCTCTATGCTAATAAAAGAATCTTTTAAAGCATTTGCCTCTTCTTGCGCCGTATCAAACAATTTGTTTGTCATTTGTGATAAATATAATTGTTGATTCGGATTACTTGACTGTATTTGAGGAAGTGATGATATTTCACTTACAAGCTGATGTTTAAATCTGTCATTATTAATTTTTAATTCCTCACAAAAATCTTTTGCAATTCCTTCCGTATCTTCTGCTATTGCAAGCATAATATGCACAGGTTCTAATTGCGAATTGTTATATCTATACATTATTTGCTGAGCTGAATATATTATCTCCTTTGTGTAATCTGTTAATCTGTTAAAATCTATCATTAAAGAACACCTCTTTTCATAAGGTTTTTTTCTCCCTTATTTATAGTTTAATATTATTTTTTTCAAAATCTAAAAAAATTTATATTTAATTAAGAATTGGTTATTAAAATTTTATTTAATAATCTTCCGTAATAGCACAACTATTCACTTTGTAATCATAAGACAACACAATAAGAGCATAAAACAAATAATTAATATTTTATGCTCTTATTATAATTAACTTTAGAATATTTTAATAAAGCTATTGATCGTATTCTTTTTCAAACCCGAATAAAGAGCTTACGGATTCTCCGTCATGAATCCTTGAAATAGCTTCACCCAATAAAGGAGCAACGCTTAGTTGTGTAATTTTTTTAGGTAAAAAGTTTTTATTAAGCGGTATTGTATTAGTAACAACAACTTCTTTAATAGGAGCTTTTTCAAGTCTTTCTAAAGCAGGACCTGAGAATACCGGATGAGTTGCACAAACATAAACATCTTTTGCACCTTTATCTT
>CANQOM010000058.1 GCA_947625445.1 Candidatus Gastranaerophilales bacterium | reverse complement strand
ATTAGAGAAATATTTGTCAAATACTCTTGAATCAGGCGAAAACTCTTGCGGCTCAGAAGGAAGCGACCATCATCACTGTCATCATCATGGAGAAGGACATCATTGTCAAGGTTAAATAGGTTTTATTAATGAATAAAAATAATTTGCAAATGTATAAGAACAGATGTTTTTGGGTTAATATGAAAAACCCTTTATATGTTAAATATCATGATGAAGAATGGTCAAAACCCTGCCATAATGACAAGCTTTTATATGAATTATTAATCTTAGAAAGTTTTCAGGCAGGGCTATCTTGGGAATGTGTTTTAAATAAAAGAGAAAATTTCCAAAGTGCCTACGATAACTTTAATATAGATAAAGTAGTTAAATATGATGATGAAAAAATTAAAACTCTGCTTGATAATCAAGGAATCATAAGAAATAAATTAAAAATAATAGCAAGCATAAAAAATAGTATTATATTTAAGCAAATACAAAAAGAATTTGGCAGTTTTGATAAATATATATGGGCTTTTTCTGGTAATAAAATTATTTATGAAAGTTGTGATATTAAAACATCAAATGCATTATCAGATAAAATTTCAAAAGATTTAAAAAAAAGAGGAATGACTTTTGTAGGAACGACAATAATTTACTCTTATCTTCAAGCTATAGGAATAATAAATGCCCATACACAAAATTGTTTTTTATATAAATCTAAATAAAAACAACTATGGGGTGTTTTTTATTAGTTTTATTATTACTAAAAATCAGCAGTCGATTCCCAGTTTATATTCGACTTTATTTCTTTTGCAGGATTCCCTGCAATTATAATATTCGGTTTATAGAATTTTTTTGTTACTATAGAGCCTGTTCCTACTATTGAATTATCAGAGATAGTAACATTTTTACATATAGTACAATTTCTGCCCAGCCATACATGATTACCTATATAAACTTTCCGGTTTTTATTTAATGTTTCACCCGTTATCTCATTTACAATTCTATGTCCGTCTGATGTAAAAATTCTTATATTATTTGAAAACATACAGTCTTCACCTATTATCATTCTCGACTTATTTCCATACATATATATTTCAACACCCTCAGTATATAAATCTTTTTTTATATGCAGTATTCTGTTTGATAAATTTTGTCCGCAATCCACGTATAATGATTGTATTTTTTTTATTGTACCGTCAATAAATATTTTATTATTATTACCGTGTATTATAATATTTGAATTATAAAAATTTATCGGTTCTTTTAATGTAACAATATTATTTTCTCCATCCACAAAATGAATATTTAGTCCGTTTACATTTTTTGTTATTGAGGTTGCCTTATTGTCAGAAATAAGAAAAACTTTATTATTTCTTATATTTTTAATTTTTTTATTTTTATACCTCTTTACCCCCCCCCGGCGGAAAAAACACCAATTTTTTATAAATTTAAACATTTTCTACCTCTCTAATAAACTCGTTTATTGTTTTCTTTATTTCAGACAGTTGTATATTTGAAATACTGTCTTTTGCCGTAATATATTTTATTCGTTTAAAATCAAAATATTTATAATTAGATAACTTATATATCCAAGGTTCTTCAATTGAAAGAAGTACGTGCTTTTTATTTAATTGAATACAAAAATGCCAAACAGAAGTATTGGTTGTAATAACAAATTTTGAATTATAAATTAAATACGGGAGCATAGAGGTTTTATAAACTCCGCAACCTGAAACAATTATATTTGACAAGTAATCAGGTAATAATTCTTTTAAATTTTCAAAAATACTTTTATCTGATTTTGTTCCAAGAATAATAATCTTTAATTTTGTATTATTGTAAACAGTTTCAATAATTATTTTTAACTGTTCATAATTTAGTTTTCCCTGAGAAAAACCGCCAAGAGTTAATATACAATAATCATAATTAATTGAAGAATATTCAATTATTTTTAAATTGTGTTTTACCCCCCCCGCCTCAATATTAACTATATTTGGGAGGAATTGAGCCATAATTCTGTCATATAAATTAGGATAGATAAGATTATTATTTCTAAAAATTCTATCAGTATACGTAGTTTTAGAAGAAACTGTATTAGTAATAGTTTCCCAATTTTTTGATGATGCTCTGAAATTTATAAATACTTCAAATTTAAATATAATTAACGGTATAAGTTCAAGAATTTTTGGTTTATATGGATTCTTAAAAGGAAGAAATATATCAACGTAATCAGAATCCATATCCATAGCAAAATCAAGCCAGCGTTCAGTTGCACATAAAGCTATTTTATAATTTTTGTATTTGTCATCATTTTTTATTAATTTAAAGTAATTGCGTACCCATAAATAATCACCAAGTCCGGCTGCTTCATTTATCAATATTATTTTCTCTTTTTTAATAAAATATAATAAAGAAATTAATATATTTTTTATTAAAATCATTTTTATAAATTATCTCCGAATTTTATACAAATAATATTAGCATAAATTATCTGTGTAACCTAATCCACAGTCGCAATCTTTCACTTTTTTTTAAAATTGATTTACACTTAACTTCTTAAAAATTTATTCGGCAAAATAATAACTGGGAATAACAACAAGATTTGTATAAAAAATTTTTTCTTCATAGGAATTAGGCAGATTATTCCAATATTTAAAAATATTATATCCTTTATTTGTCAGGATATTAGCAAGTTTTTGTGCCTTTGAAGGATTTTGTGCAAGATATGGATATCCAAAAGGAACATCAGTATTAGTTATTTTAATAGATAAACAATTAGTATCGTTTAGTTGTTTGTGCCAATAAATGAAATTATTAATACGTTTTTGTTTTTCGGCTTCTGTATTAAGCTGATTATAATATTTTTCACTTGCAGAAGAAATATATTTTATAGTTTCGTTATCAAGTAAATTTTCATTTATGCATAGTTCTTTATAGGATAATTCTTTTGGGATATAAATACTTTTATCTTGTTCAAATGATTCATTTAATAATTTTTTAGTATACAATATGGCTCCATTTTTTAATTGAGGGAAAAATTTTCTTAAAGAATAAAAAGATGCTAAACCTTTAGGTTCTGAATATAGTGAGTGAGCATTGTCAATAATAATATTTTTATATTTTTGAATAAGAGTGTTTGCAATATGCGAGCATACTCCAAAATAGTTAGGATATATAATATATGAATCAATAGGGAAAATATCAGTCGGGTTAAAACTTTTATCGATATGATAAAACTTTATTTTGCAATTTTCTTGTAAAATTGTGCGTCTAACCGTGGGGCAATAATAATAAGGAATATAAATTTCATTTATTTTATAAGTTCTTATTATATATCTTAGACAACTTCGAGCTATATTTAATTTTATTATTTTATAATCTGTCATAAGTTTATTTTATAACAATTGTGTATTTTGGGATTTATATATAATTTTCCGCTAAATATGTTTGAAACATAGTCATAATGTCATGCTGAACTCGTTTCAGCATCTATAAATTTTTAGACACTTAAATAAGTTTAGAGTGACATATTTTAATATTTTAGTGAAATTTCTATATAAGTAACTGTATTTTATAGTTGATAATAATTTTTATTCATATTAGAATGTTTATTGAAATATATGTATATATTTTAATGGTTGGAAATAGTTAAACGCTCCCGTATAGCATTCGGGGGAGGGCAAAATGAATTGTAAATTAAAATGTTCGGCATTTCTTGTATTATTAATCGGTTCCGGGAGTATGTCATTCGGCAGTGAGACTCCTTATTTAAAATTAAATGATTCTATACAAAACTATAGGTCTGTAAATTTTAATAATACTGCAAGTATAAAAAATATAGCTTCTGAGCAGTATATAAAAATGAATCAAAATACTTCAAGTAATACAGAAAATAAAATTGCAGGTTTAATGAGACTTGAAGTTGATGAGGATGGAAATTTTACCGGAGATGAAACAGTATCAGACCCAAGAACGTATGATAGTGTTACTAATAGCGGAAATCTAACAGTTGAAAGTTCAGGAAGTGTTAATTCTAACGGTGAATTTAAAAACGAGTCCGGTGGCAGTATTAAAAATTCAGGCGGAATAGCGGGGCAAGATTTACAAAATAAAGGAACTATTACTAACGGTTCTGAAGAAGACGGTACCGGAACTGCAAGTTTTTCAGGCTCTTTAACAAACGGAGGAGAGGAAGGAAACTCAGATGCTTCTATAACAAATAGAGGTACTTTTTCTTTAACAGGAGATAGTGCAAGCCATAAGAATAAAGGGACTATAACAAACGATGGCGGAAACTTCAATACTAATGGCGGTTCATTTGATAATAGCGGAACATTAACCAATAAAAATTCAGGAGAAATGGATTTATCTGGAAGTTTAACTAACTCAGGTTCATTAAATAACGAGGGGGAAAGTTCTAAATTAACTATTACAGGAGATTTTACAAATAGTGGAAATTCTTCAGGAACTTCCGAAGTTCCTGTAGGAGGAACAACTAATTCAGGTGAATTTAGTTTTGCCAATATGACAAATTCAGGTTCATATACAAATAAAGGAAAAACAAAAACAAGCGGAAAAGTTACAAATAGTAGCGGCGGAACAATTACAAATGAATCAGGTACTTTTGAAGCAAATTCTGTTGATAACAATGGAGGAACTCTTAAGAATCAGAATGGAGCCAATTTATCAGTAACAGGAGACTTAAAAAATCAAGCTAATTCAACTTTAACAAATAGCGGAAAATTGTCTGCAGGCTCTTTGACTAATAGCGGTGATATTACAAATTCAAGTACGCAAGATAATGGCTTTAGCGTTAGTGGTGCATTAAAAAATGAAAATCAAGGCACATTTAAAAATGCTGAACATGCGAATTTAAATGCAAGTGGCGGTATAGAAAATTCAAGCAAAGGAAAAGATGGAAAAAAGGGTTTTTCTAATTCCGGGAATGTAACTGCAAATTCATTCACTAATAAAAATGGTGGTAGTGCCGAAAATACAACCGGTGCTCAAATGACATTATCAGGTGAATTTAAAAATGGAGAAGATGCAGAAAGCAGTTCTGATGTAAGTACATTTGAAAACTCAGGAACAATTACATCAAGCGGTAATGTAACTAACAACGGTACATTTACTCAAAGCGGAGGTAGCATTCAAGGTACAGATATAACAAATAACGGTACATTTACAAATAATAATGGGAATGTTACTGCGGATAATGACCTTACAAATAGTGGTAAATTTGATAATAAAGGAACGGTTATAGTTGACGGTAACCTCAAAAACGAGAAAAAAGAAGGTAGTTCATTAGAAGGAAACACTACTTTTACTAACGAAGGTAACGTTACAGTAAACGGAACAACAGGTGTTACAAACTCTTCTGATTTTAAAAATGAAAATTCGGCTCAGTTAACTGTTCAAAATGGCGGATTTGAAAACAAAAGTGGCGGAAATGTCACTAATAACGGTCAAATGGATATTACAGGCACCGAAAAAGGTATAACAAATAATTCAACTTTTACAAATGGTGAAAACGGTGTTATTAATATGGGAAGCGGAAAGTCAACTAACGGAGAAAGTGCAAACTTTACCAATAGCGGTACTTTTAACGGTGCTTCAGCAGGTTTTGACAATCAGGGTACTTTAAATAATAAAAACACATTTAAATCAGGTGACTTGACAAATTCAGGCACTATTACGAATGAGGGTAATACGTTTGAATCAAAATCACTTAAAAATACGGGTAGTATAACAAATAACGCCGAGAAGAATATGACCGTATCAGGAGAATTAAATAATACATCTGAAGGTGATAAAAAAGGTTCAATAGAAAACTCAGGAAATTTATCATCCGGCTCACTAAAAAATAGCAGTTCATTTACAAACAAAAACGGTGGTAGTTATACGGCACAAAAAGGTGATTCATCAGACGGTACCGTAACAAACTCAGAAAATGGCACAATAACAAATGAAAATGGTGCAACATTCAACGCTCAAGGTAAAATAACAAACCAAAGCAGCGGAAGTAATGGTAAAAAAGGTATAGAAAATGACGGTGAATTTAATGCTCAGGGCGGTCTTGATAACCAAGGTTCATTTGCAAATCAGTCAAATGGTAATGTAAAAGTAGATAATGAATTAGATAACTCAAATAATATTGATAACGAGGGTACATGGACATCAAACGGAACCGTTAATAATAAAACAGGCGGTACATTAAAAAATTCAAAATCATTTAATGCCAATGGAAAAGTGACTAATGAAGGTGATATAGAAAACTCGGGCAGTTTCTTTGCTAACGGTTCAGAAGGTTTTGAAAATAGCGGTAAATTTAATAATTCTGATACATTAAGTGTAACAGAGGGTAATTTAAAAAATACGGGAAAAGGTCCTGACAAAGGGATAACAAATAGCCAAAATGTATCTGTAAATAAAGGTAATTTTGAAAATTCAGGTGATGTAAAAAATGAAGGTGAATCAGCACAATTTACAGTCGCAGGTCAAGTACAAAATGAAACAGGCGGTAATATAACAAATAATCAGGGTACTTTTACCGCAAACGGAAAAACAACCAATTCCGGTACAATTACAAACCAAAACCAAGGCCAAATGAATTTAACAGGAGGACTTGAAACAAGCGGAACGGTAACAAACGATTCAAATTCAACAATTGACCTTGGAACAAGCTCCTTGACTAATACAAGTTCTTCAGGAGGAATAACAAATTCCGGAACTATGAGTATGGGAGATATGAATAACTCCGGAAGTTATACCAATAAAGGTACAACAACCGCAAGTGGTACTGTTACAAATAATAATGGCGGAACAATAACTAATGAATCAGGTACTTTTAAAGCAAATTCTGTTGATAATGGCGGAACTTTTAATAATCAGGATGGAGCTAATTTATCAGTAACAGGAGAGTTAAAAAATCAAGCTAATTCAACTTTAACAAATAGCGGTAAATTGTCAGCAGGCTCTTTGACTAATAGCGGTGATATTACTAATTCAAGTAAAGATGCTGAAGGATTTTCCGTACAAGGGCAAATTGACAATAAGTCAGGTGCTACATTCACTAATGAATCAGAGGCTAATTTAAAAGCAGGTTCAATTACAAATGAAAGTAACGGGAAAAACGGTAATAAAGGATTTACTAATAAAGGAAATGTAACTGCAGATGCATTCACTAATCAAAACGGCGGAACTGCTGAAAATTCTTCGGGTGCGGATATGACACTATCGGGTGCTTTCTCAAATGGAGATAATAGCAGTACTTTTGATAATTCAGGTAAAATAACCGCTCAGGGTGATGTTACAAATGCGGGTACATTTAATAATAATTCTACAGGCTCTTTAGAAGGTAATAATATAACAAATAGCGGAACTTTCAACAATACAAACGGGCATGTAACCGCAAATTCAGATTTAACCAATAATGGTAATTTTACAAATGATGAAACAGGTTCGGTTACGGTAAAAGGCAGTCTTAAAAATGAGAAAAAAACACCTGAAAGTGGTGATACTACATTTACAAACAAAAATACAGTCACTGTAGAAAAAGATGTAGTTAACTCAGGTACATTCAAAAATGAAACAGATAGCAGTCTTGTAATTCAAAACGGTGATTTAATAAATAATGAAGGTGGTAACTATACAAATAACGGTTCAATAGAAATTGAAAGTTCAGAAAAAGGCTTAAAAAATAACGGTAATTTAACGAATTCGGGAGAAATAACAGTATCGGGTGCTTCAACCAATGGCAGCACGGGAACATTTACAAATAGTGGTACTTTTAGTGCTTCTTCAGCCGGATTTGATAACCAAGGAACATTGAATAATAAAAATATTTTTAAAGCAGGGGCTATGACTAATTCAGGTACTGTAACAAATGAGGGCAGTACGTTTGAAGCAAGTTCACTTAAAAATACGGGTAAAGTTACAAATAATTCCGGTAAGAATATGACTGTATCGGGTGAATTAAATAATACTTCTGAAAACGGTAAGAATGGTTCAATAGAAAACTCGGGTACATTAAAGTCAGGTTCCTTAAGTAACAGTTCTTCATTTACAAATAAAGATGGAGCAAATTATACTGTTAGCGGAACCGCAGCAAATACAGGCAACGGAACAATAACTAACGAAAATAATGCCACTTTTGAAGCTCAAGGGAAGATTACTAACCAAAGTAAAGGCGACGGAGAAAAGAAGGGCATAGATAATAACGGTACATTTAACGCTAAGGCGGGTATTGATAACCAAGGTTCGTTCTCTAATCAATCTCAAGGAAATGTAGAAGTAGGTGAGGGAACTACTACGGCTAATTTCGATAATTCGGGTGAGTTAGACAACCAAGGTTCTTTTACATCACACGGAGAAGTAAATAATAATGGCGCAAACAGTAAGTTAACCAATTCAGGTACCTTCCAAGCTGATGGCAAAGTTAAAAACGAAGGAACTATAAATAATAACGGAACAGGCTCTTTCTATGCAAATGGAGAAGGAGGTCTTGAAAATAGCGGTACAATAGAAAATTCGTCAACACTATCAACTACAAAAGATTTTAAAAACACTGGAAAAGGTGATGGAAAAGGTGTTACAAATAAAGGTACAATAACTGTTTCAGGAACGCTCGATAATTCAGGTGATTTTACAAATACTGGTGAAGATAGTCAATTAACTCTTCAAGAAGCACTTAAGAATGAGACAGGCGGAACTTTAACAAACCAAAATGGTGCAGAGGTTAGTATAACAGGTGAAGTTACTAATGATGGTACAATAAAAAACGAAGCAGATAGTGATATGACCTTTTCGGATGCTATAAAAAGTGGTGAGGGCTCATCTTCTGGCATGATAGAAAATGCAGGAAATCTTACACTTTCAGGTGATGCATCAGAATATAACGGTAAATTCTCTCAAAACGGAGGAACAACAACAGTTAATGAAAGTGCTAAGTTCTTTGGCGGAGAATCTGATGTTACAGGTGGAACTTTAGATTGG
>CANQOM010000057.1 GCA_947625445.1 Candidatus Gastranaerophilales bacterium | reverse complement strand
AGGAGTATGGGATTATTTCAGGACATTCATATTCTGTGGAACCTATAGACATAGATAATGAAAGAAAGTTTATTGTTAGAAATCCTTTTAATACTTCACAAGATACAGTATTAAGCTATGAAGAATTTACTGAAATATTTGATATATTGGAAGTTGGAACGTTATAAATATTATGATTACATTTAATAATATAAATTCATATAATAATTACAATTTATGCTCTTTCGGGAAGAAGAAAAAGGATACAGTAAACAGAGATGGTTTTTTTAAATCCGAAAAGGATATGGAAAAATATTCAAAAAAACAAATTCTTGAATTATTTGAAGGCGATGTTTTTTGTAAAGATTCAGAGCAAAAGAATACTGCAAAAATTTTATATAATAAGCTTGCAAAAGGTGATGTTCAATCAAGTAACTATGAAATGCTCATGCAACTTGTAAAAGACGGCAAAATATCATATAGATGCATTATGAAAATTCCTCCCAATTCTAAAGTATCAGATAATGTTGCAAAGGATTTAGATAAATTATATAAATGTTATGCTGAATCACTAAATATAAGTGATGAATTTGTGCCAGAATTTAAATCAGAGAAAATGGCAAAAAATAATCTTCAAATTGGAGATGTTTGTGTAATTAATGGTGAAAAAAATATAAGAATAAAGATGAAGGACAATTCTTTAAAGGAATTGTATTTATCAAAAGAAAATTATATGAAATTATTTCCTCCTGTTGAGAGATTTATATATAGTCAGGGCAAATTAGGTCATTGTTTTCTTTTAGCAAGTATTAATTCAATATATTCAAATCCAAATTTAAGATATAAAATATTGGAAATGTTCAAAGAAGAAGATGACGGTTCATTAACTATGGTTTTAGGCGGGTTTGGGAAAACAAAAGATTCTAAAATTGAACCTGTATTTGATTTAGAATATGTACATCATATTCCAAAAGAAGGTGTTGATAATAAGGGTTCATTTTATTCTCTTTCTTGTGAGGGTGTTAAATTTATAGAGCAATACTATCAGTATAGAAAAATAAAAAAGGCAGATGACGCTATTCAAGAAGAATATGAAAAATTTTCAAATGCATTAAAAAATTATGATAATAATAATGATTATATTTTAATAGATGATATGAAATATACAAAGGCAGAGATTGAAAATATTTTGCAATGTATTGATTATTATCGTAAAAATCCAAAAAATAAGTCTAAAAAACCTATTTATTTAAATGATGTCGGATTTTTGTATTCTAAAAAAAATAAACATAAAAAAGATAATGAAATTGATAAAGAAACAAATAGAATCCTAAAAGCAATGGATAAAAGGTATCAGGATTATTTTAAACGCAGCGGGAAAGATGAAATAATGGCAAAAGATATTTTACCATATCACATAGTAGCTTTTTTAATGGGGATAAAAGATAAAACGCCATTTGAAGACATTTATTATATAAATGGAGGAAATGCTTATGAAGTATTTTCGGATTTTAATTTGGATGAAAATTATTTGGAAATATCAGATGATATAGATGAAATAAAAAAAATAATGGCAGATGATAAAACATTAGAAAATACTGTATTCTGTGTTGCTAAATATGGGGAATATGATAAAAAAAATAATATTGAAGAATATCATTCCTATTCACTTCAGCCTGTAAAAATAAATGGAGAACAAATGTTTTTATTAAGAAATCCTTATAATACATCTCAAGAAAGAATTTTAACTTTAAAAAATGTAATGAAATACTTTGATTCTGTTGAAATAGGAGTTGAGGAAGATTAGTTAATTTTGCTTAAGTTCCTTATTGCGACATTGTTTTGGAAAATTTTAATACAACAGGCAAATTTTATATTTAGTGTTTTTTAAAAAAATATGAAAATAAATTCAATACAAAATATATATAGTCAGTATTATAAAAGTTCTCATTCCGTAAACAAAGATAGAACATATAATAATAAAGAAAATTTTCACACTGGTGAGAAAATAATAAATGGTGACATTTTGTGTGTTTCATTTAAGAGTAAAGATGAATATGGTAAATTATCACCTTGTCAGAAAGAAGTATGTAACAGACTTAAAAATTTAAAGAATATGTGGGGGAACAATATTGTTCCTAATGAAGTTATAGATAAATTTATACATCAGGCAAATTTTACTCAAGAGTCTGCTAAAAAAATTATAAATAGAAATCTGATTCAAAAAGAATTAATTAATTTATCAGATATGTTATGGATAAGCAATTTAAGTGATGAAAATTTTGAAAAAATAAGAAAGATAGGTCCGATATCATATAAAATATTAGAATATGCTCCTGATTTATATTATGAATATTTAGACGGAAAGATAGATTCTAATCAGTTGTACGAAAATTTTTCGGATATGTACTTTAATGAAGTATTTAGAAATTTTCCTGATAAATACAGGAATAACCTAAAAACCAGAGTTAATAATAATGGTATTGATTCCAGTAATATAGATATGTTAATAACTCTGGTAAGTGGTGGGATTTTAAGTTCAAGACTTCTTATACTTGATGAAAACGGAAAATTAAATAAAGAAGCTGAAAAAGATTTAGAAAAATTGTATATTGCATATATAAACAAAGATAATATAGAAAAGGTATTTTGTCCTGAATATAAAACAGAAAAAGAAGCTATTAACTCATTAAAAATCGGAGACGTTTGTCAAATAGAGGGAGAAAATAATATAAGCATAAAAACAAATGAAGATTCATTAGAAAAGATGTTTATAAGTCCGAAAAAATATCTTGAATTATTCCCTCCTGTAGAAAAATATGCTTTTGCTCAAGGGAACGCAGGTCATTGTTATATTATAAGTTCAATAGATATAGTTTTTAAAAATCCTGAAACAAGAAATAAAATTATTAAAATGTTTAAAGAAGAAAAAGACGGTACTACCAGTGTATGCTTAGACGGATTTTCATATAATCACGAATTAAAAGATGTTATCCCTAATGGGAAAACTGTTATTAAAAATATAGAAGATATAACAAATGAAGATAATTTTTATTCATATACAACTAAGGCTTTAAGAGCTATAGAAAAATGTTATTGTCAGGAAATAGAAAATAGTGCTGAACTTTATATTGATAAACAACAAAAGAAATTAGAACAAGCTCTTGTAAATATTGGAAATAAAAAATATATTAATGTTGATGGCTTTGAATATTCAAAAGAAGAACTGGAAATAATGCATAAGGCATTTGAAGACAGTAAACTAAATCCTGATGATAAATCAAAAAAAATTATATCTTTAAAACATTTAGCAGGAAAATTTGCATATACATATACGGATAATAAAAAGGGAATTAATGATGAAACAGATTCATCAGATAATTTAACAGAATTGATAAATAAAAGATACAAAAAATATATGAAAAAAAATAGGATTAATTCTGTTCTAATGTCTGATATTTTACCATTCTCAGTAGCAAAAAAAATATTAGGAAATAGAATGTATGAAAATGAAATATATACAGGTGCAGGAAAAAGCTTTGTAGTTCTAAACAGAATCGGATATAAAACCATCCCTTTTTCTACTCATAAAACAACCCCTGATAAAATCATAAATGAAAATAAAGATAAAATTATAGGTTTTGTTACTGCTACAGGTCAAAAAAATAATAACAGAATAAATATTTCCCCTTTTCATGCATATTCAACTACTCCTCTAATTAATAACAAGAAAAATTATGACTATTTGGTAAGAAATCCTATCAATTCTGCCGATGAAGTAAAAATGAATGCTGAAGAATTTATGGATTCTTTTGAAGAATTCAATGTAGCTTTCAAAGGTAGAAAAAACGAGATGTCTGATTATGGGTTGAGCCCAAACAAACAAAAAATATATGAAAAGTTACTTACTTTAAAAGATGAATCCGGTAATATGGTTATATCAGCGGAAAAAGAACTTGAAAATATCAAAAACGAAAAAATGCTAACAGAAGATGTTGCTAAAATTATATTAGATAGGGGTATGATAGATAAAAATTACAAAGATATAAAATCTTTAATTATATTATCAATGCTTGAAGATAAAAAATGGGAAGAAATAAAAAATTATAATTATTCAGATATTTCAAATGAAATTCCGTTGCTGTTTGTTTTATATAATGCCGGATTAAAATCGCTTAATGAACTGTTAGATATATATTCTATGACAGTTTTTGCCAGAGATTTTCCAAATGCCAGTGTAGAACTCTTTGAAAAAGTAAATGGATCTGATGTTACTGCAAGTAATCTTGAGATGCTTATAAATTTAATTAAAGATGGAGAATTACCTCAAGATATAGTTCAGTATTTAACTGATAAGGGAAAATTCAGAGATGAAATAAGTTCTGATATTGATAAACTATATTTGGCAAAAATTGAGAATAAAGATGTAAATAATATATTTGTAAAAGGGTATGAGAATGAAAAAGAAGCCCGAGAAAAAGCTTCAATTGGTGAAGTTTTCACGCTAAAAGGTGAAAAGAATATAAGAATAAAACTTGAAGATAATTCATTAAAAGAAATTTTTTTATCACCGAAAAAATATATGGAATTATTTGCCCCGGTTGAAAGGTATGCATATACTCAAGGAGAAATAGGGGTTTGTTTTATTCTTTCAGCATTAGATGCAATATATTCAAATAAAAGTACAAGATATAAAATATTACAAATGTTTAGAGAAAATGCTGATTCAACTGTAAGTATTGCCATGAAAGGATTTAAACGCCGGGGAGACAAGATAATTCCTTGCGAAGAAAATGCTTTTGTTGTAGATGATATACAAAATAAAATGGAAGAGAAAAAAAATGAGTTGTCAAATACTGCAGAAGCTATAAGATGTTTACAAAAATTCTTTGAATTAGATGCAACTAATAGTGCGAAAAAACATATTAAAGAACAATATAATATTATTAAAAGAGCATATTGTGAAATCGGTGACAAAGAATATATTAATATTGACGGATTTGAATATTCTAAAGATGAGTTAAAATTAGCTTTAATTTATTACGAAGAATATTTTAAAAATCCACAAGATATATCAAGTACAATGATTTCCATGAAAGATTCTTATTCAAATATTTTACTTCATTTAAATAATATTAAAGATAATGAATCAGAATATATAGAAACTGATGAATTAGATGAACAAGAAGAATTTAAAGAGACAGATGAAACAGATGAACAAGAAGAAGATAATACTTTAGACTATAATGATATTGAAAAATATAATTTATTATATTATTTATATTTAATGTGGTTAAGATATAAACATAAATATCCGGATAAAGAAGCAGTAAACATAGCTGAAGTAATTCCGGTTAAAATTATTGATTTTTTACAGGGAATAGAAAGAAAAAATCATTATAATTACATAGAAATGGGATCATCAGACAAAGTATTTAAAAAATTTGGGTTTGAAAATGCACAAAATTTCTACTTAAATGATGAAGAAGTAAAAAATATGCTTTTAAATCAAGATTTATCAAACTATCTTATTACAATAGGAACAAAACCTGATGTAGGAAAAAATAATTATAATTTAATAAATAATCATTATTATACTTTAATTTGTAATGATAAAAATGGAAAAAGAGAATTTATAATTAGAAATCCATATAATAGTGCTTGGGATATAAAAATAATGTTTAACGATTTGATAAAATATTTTAAAATTATATCAATAGCCAAAATTAATGATAAATAATAAGAATATACAAAAAGAAACACAATATAAAAATAAACTAAAAAAGAATCTCGCCTTAGGCGAGATTCTTTTAAAATGAATAACTATACTTAAGAAATTCTTTGGAACATATAACCAATACCACGAGCAGTAAGAATTAATTCCGGATTAGCCGGGTCTGTTTCAAGTTTTGAACGTAATCTTGATATATGAACATCAACAACTCTTGTATCGATTCTATGATCCGGAGGATAAGACCAAACGTGTTGAAGAATTTCGTTTCTTGAATAAGCTTGACCTGAATTATTAACTAATAATTCAAGAAGACTAAATTCCATTCCTGTAAGTCTTATACGTTCATTTTTTCTGAATACCTGTCTTCTTGCGGTATCAATTCTAATGTTGCCTGTAGTAATAACATTCTTAGCAATTTTACTTGTAGGCGCAGCAACTTCTTTAGTATTTGTTCTTCTTAAAACTGCTTTAACTCTTGCTTCAAGTTCTTTCGGACTGAAAGGCTTAATAACATAATCGTCAGCGCCTAATTCTAATCCTGTAATTCTTTCTGAAACATCACCTAAAGCTGTTAATATAATAATTGGAACATCTGAAGTTCTTCTTATTTCTCTTGTTACTCCATAACCGTCAATTTTAGGCATCATAACGTCTAAAACAATTAAATCCGGATTATGCTTATTAAAAGCGGCTATAGCTTCTTCTCCATCTGTGGCAGTTATAATTTCATAGCCTATCATACTTAAACGAGCTTCTAAGATTCTTCTTATACTTGCTTCATCATCTGCTACCAATATTTTTTGATGAGAATCTTGTTCTGCTTGTAATTCACTGTTATCAGCCATTTCTAAACCCCTTAAACTGTTTAAAATATTTCCTTTGATTACATTATATTACAAAATATAAAAAATTCAAAATATTTCTTAAAAAAACATAAGATTTTTTAATAAATTTTTGTTAACTTTCTTTTTATACATTTGCTTTTTAACTGATTTTATTTGATATTTGTAAAATGCAATACATTTTAATTATGTATCTTTCAGTGAGGTTCTTTATGAAATGAAAGACTTTTTGTCGAAATATAAAAATCAAAATGAATTATTTGCATATTTATCTATAACTATAGCAGTTATATTATATGGTACAACACTAACCGCCACTAAAATATGTCTGCAATATTACTCAACTGCTCAATTAATGACATTTAGAATGTTAATATCATCATTATTATTTATACCTTTTATATTTACAATATATAAAAATATAAAAATAGAACGAAAAGATATTAAATTAATACTTTTAATGATGTTATGTGAACCATGTTTATACTTTATTTTTGAAACTAATGCACTAAAATATACATCCTCAGGACAAGCCGGAATAGTAAGTTCGTTAGAACCTGTAATTCTTGTTATTGCTGCGAGAATTATCCTAAAGGAAAAATTTATGAAAATAGTATATCTGGGTTTATTTGTATCTATAACAGGTTCGATTCTTTTAAGTTTATCATCAGATGTGAATGAACTTGCGCCAAACCCTCTGTTGGGTAATTTTTTAGAATTAATTGCAATTATTCTGACGGATACTTGTGTTATTACGACAAAGTATTTAATGGATAAATATCCTCCGTTTTTTCTTGCAGGTGTTTCTGTTATAGGCGGTTTTATTTTCTTTTCTTTATTTAATGTATTTCAGCATGGTTCTTTTGAAGTAGTAATGAATACAAGCTTGTTTCTTGTTCTGTATTTGGGAATACTTACAGTTGTTGCATATGCCTTGTATAATTTTGCAATATGTACGTTATCTGCCGGAAAATTTTCGCCTTTTTTATTTATGCTTCCTGTCGCTGCCGTTTTCTTTGGTTGGTTTTTCTTGGGAGAAACATTCAATATAAAACAATTTCTGGCTTGTTTATTAGTATTTTTCGGTATATTTATATCTCAAATTAATGAAAAAACGAAATTCGTAAAATACTTTAAATTATTACCTTTTAGTAAAAAATTAATATCTACGGGCAAAAAATAAAATGTTCATGTTATAGTTTAAGTAATAGGGAAAGGAATATTAATGAAAATAGGAATTCCGAGAGCATTATCATATTATAGTTATTTTCCTTTTTTATACGGTTTTTTTACGGATTTGGGAATAGAAATAATACTTTCTGACCCTACAACAAAAAAAACTATGACAGACGGTTCGGCACTTGTAGTGCCTGAAACATGTTTACCGGTAAAGGTATATGTTGGTCATATTCTGAATCTTTTAGATAAGGGAATTGATAAAATATTTGTTCCGTCTATACAATCTATAGCTCCTAAAATATATAATTGTTCAAAAATAAGAGGTTTGCCTGATTTAATAAGAAATGTTGTAAAACGTGATTTTACGATTATAGAAGCTACTCTTGATAAATCAGAAAAAAATCAAGGGTTATACAGTTTTTTACAGGAAAGTGTAAAACCCTTGGGAATTACAGATTTTGACAGAATAAAAGAAGCATCAAAAAAAGGCTGGAAAGTATACAATAACTTTCATATTATGATGAATAGCGGTATAGGATATAAAAAGGCTTTAAAATATGCGATGGAAAATAAAGTCATTATATCAAATACAAATAAAATATATCCGGTCAGTATAGCATTGATTGCGCATGGTTATAATCTTTATGATGACAGAATATCAATGAAAATATTTGACAAATTGGAAAATCTTGATGTAAAAGCATATACGGCAGAACAATTGACACATGAACAAATGAGTGAAGGTTTAAATGCAATGAATTCAAGGCTATATTGGGCTAATGAATATGAAATAACAGGTGCTGCTGCTCATTATATTCAGGATAGGACAATTGACGGAGTTATAACAATAAATGCATTCGGGTGCGGACCTGATTCTTTAATGCTTGAAAGAATTTCAAGGTATGCTAGAAAATTAAATAAACCAATATTAAATTTGTCTATTGATGAACAAACAGGCGAAGCAGGTTTTATTACAAGAATTGAAGCTTTTGTGGATATGTTATACAGAAAAAAACGTTCGGGAATACTGAATAAAATAAATATTAAAAGGTCTGAAAAATATACAGATATTGAGATAAAAAATATATTGCGACACTAGATTAAAATAGATAAAAAAAAGGACAATTTTTAAATTGTCCTTTTTCTGTTTTATAATCCCCAAAACTATGCTTCAGGTTGATTCCATAAAGCATCTCTTAAAAATTTACTTTTTTGTGATTCTGCAGACAATGCAACATTAACAGGAGTGAAGATAAATACAGAATCACCAATTTTTTGCTGGCTGCCTGACAATGCATGAGTAGCTC
>CANQOM010000056.1 GCA_947625445.1 Candidatus Gastranaerophilales bacterium | reverse complement strand
TGTTGATTTAGCAATAGGGGATTATGTTTTTGAATTTGAATCAACCGTTATTTCTTATAAACCGGAATTAATAAGAAAGGTTTATGATACTTGTGTCAATGGTTTTGATATTGTAAGCGCTTCACCTAAAACCCCAAAACACATACAAGCTAACTGTTTTTATTATTTGTACAATAAAATTTCAAACACCCCTTACAAATTAAGAACAGACGCTTTTAGGATTTTATCAAGAAGGGCTATAAATAGAGTTGATTCTATGTCTAACTCTTTGGTATATAGAAAATCTGCTTATCAAAACTGCGGTTTAAAATCAGATGTTATATTATTTGATAATTTTAAAGATATCCCTCATGCTAATAATGAAGTGCGTTCCATGCAATATGAAACTGCCATTAATGCACTTATTCTTTATACCGATATTGCATATCGCTTTTCGATGTCTTTTGCTGTAATTATGGTTTTGTGTACTATAATAGCTGCAATTTACATCTTCTATATTTATTTTAGCGGCAATTCCATAAAAGGCTGGACTACAACAATGCTTCTTTTGTCGTTCGGGCTGTTTGCAATAATATCAATTCTAACAATATTAATTAAATATACATCTTTAATTTTAAAAATAGTATTCCATAAACAAAAATATATAGTTGAGTCGATTGAAAAATTAAATTAGGAAAAATGTATGAAAGATATTTTAGTAGGATATAGCGGTTTTGTAGGAAGTAATTTAGCTCTAAAACATAAATTTTTTGAATTGTATAATTCAAAAAATATATTAGAAGCTTACGGCTCATCTCCTGATTTATTAATATATTCAGGTGTTCCATCCGGTATGTTTTTAGCTAACAATTTTCCTAAAAAAGATTTAGATATTATTTATAATGCGCAGGAAAATATTAAAAAAATAAATCCTAAAAAAGTTGTGCTTATTTCTACAATTGCCGTTTATGATAATCCTATTAATGTTAATGAAAATACTCTTATAGACATTGATAAATTAACTGCATACGGCGCTAACAGATATATTTTAGAACAATTTATCGAACAAAATTTTTCTGATTATTTAATTGTAAGACTCCCTGCGTTATTTGGTAAAAATTTAAAAAAGAATTTTATCTATGATTTTATAAATCTTATTCCAAAACTTCTTGATGAAAAAAAATATAATGAATTGGTTAATAAAGACGATTTTATAAAAGATTTTTATTTTAAACAGGATAACGGATATTTTAAATGCATAGATTTAACTTTAGATGATAAAAAGAACTTAAAAGAATACTTTTTAAAAGTTGGTTTTACTGCTTTAAATTTTACTGACAGCCGTTCCGTTTATCAATTCTATAATCTGGATAATTTATGGGCTCACATTGAAAAAGCATTTTCTTTAGGAATAAAAAAGCTTAATTTGGCAACAGAACCTATACAAATACAAGAATTATACAAAGAATTAACAGGAAAGTCATTTGTAAATGAATTAAATAAACCCCCTTTTAATTACAATTATAAAACATTATATTTTAACGAATTTAAAGGCAATAGAGGTTACATTTTTTCAAAAACAGAAATCATTAATCAAATAAAAGGATTTATTAAAAATGAACTTTAAAAAAACATTAAAACAGCTTATTTATACTAAAATCAACTATACAAGACTTTTAATATGTACATTATTTGCCCTTTTATTTGTTTGTTTTATATACAGTATTCCTATGAAGTATAGTAATATTGATGATTTTTACACCGGCGCAACTATATATTTGAACTTTAATAAAACAATTGATAAAATATTACCTTATCTTTATTTAGCAATAACTGCAATTTTCTATCTTATAAACTATGAATATATTCAGGAGCTTTTTAATAAAATTATATGCCGTTTTGAGCCTTTAATGGAAAAAATATATACTAAAAGACTGTCTGCAAAATGGGTTTTTTTAGCAATTTCAGTTATTCTTCTATTAAATTACCGCCATTTTGATTTAAGTGTTCCAACGGATAATTATCACTTTGGCGAAAAGCTTATTGGAAATATCTTAGATATAAATCATTTGAAAATTTATAAGGATTATTTTCCTGCCCATGGCTATAGTGATATTATTCCAAGCTGGCTTGGTTCTCATCTTTTTAATGATAATTCCGTTTGGGGAGTTATGATAGGTAACTATATTTTTAAATATTTACAGATATTTATTCTATCAATATTGGCTTTTATTGCCTTGCCTTTTGGTATTGCTTTTATGGGCTGTGCGATAATTGGTGCTAATTCATATATAGCAGATTTAACCATATTTTCAATTTATCTTTTAATTATTTATATATTTATAACAAACGATTTTTTAAAAAAACATTTTTATTTATATTCTATAATTTTATCATTATCAGCTTTTTGTTTATATGTTTTTAACCCTACTTTTGGCGCTCCTATGGTTTTATCAATGATTGTGCCATATTGTTTCAGATTTTATAATTTCTATCGAAATTGCAGTAAAAAACAAGTATTTTTATATATATTTATTTTTCTTTTTATAAACGGATTAATATTATTTATAAACAGGGAATTTTTTATTAATAATTTTTCATTTATTTTGGTTAATTATAAGGTCAACTTATTGTCCTTTGGAAATATCGGTAATTTTAATCCTTTTAACGTTACAATAAATTCAATGCAATATTTACTTTTGCCGTTTTTTGTTTTGCTGTTGGCGGATGAATTGTCAAAAAACAAAAAAAATATTGATAAAATATTGCTTTTAACAATATTAATTTCTCTACCGTTTTTTATTTCTGCATATTCTCTCGGCAGACTTGATTTTTTAGCATTCAGGCGCGCTAAAATTATTTCTTATCCTGTTCTTATATTTGCGCTGCCGTTATTGTTTGATAATGAAAAATTTAAAAATATTAAAAAATGGTTTTTAGCCTTAATGGTTATATTTTGTGCTTTTGCTATGGTATTTGATATTATAATGATTTCTTCTCCTTTAAAAAACGATAAGCAATTAGCTCAAAATACTAATTTTAAAAACGGAAAAGCAATTTTTAACGAAGAACATTTAAAATTATTAAACAGTATTTCAGATACAATTGAAAAAAATGCACCCGAAAACTATACTTTTTTAGATTTAACCAATCAAGGTGCTTTGTATTTTTATTTAAATAAAACTCCTCTAATTCCATATATTGCATATTATAATATTCCGACTCCAAAACAGGATAAATTTTATGCTGATATATTGAAAAACAATCTGCCCGATATTGTTTTGATAAAAGGCGGTAATATTCCGAATGATAATTTACCTGCATCTTTAAGAGTTTATAATATATATAAAACATTATTGCTGAGCAATAAATATACGGTTATAAATAATGATAATATAACTATATTAAAGAAAGTGGATTTTCATAAATTTAATACTGATGAAATTAAATTATTGCAAGATGCTTTGGGTTTTTATAATTTGAAAAATATGCCTGACGTTTATGGTTCATCAATGAAGAAATTAAGTCTTCTTTTAGATGAGATAAATATAGGGTATGGTATATCTAGAAAAAATGGAAATTTTATAATTAAATTTGACAAGCCGGTTTTAGGCTCTCAATTGGATTATATGTATTTTTCTACAGATTACAAAAAAGTACCTTTTTATATTTTGATAAATGATTTTAAGATACATTTTGTTTCAACAAAGGAAAAACGGCTTGTTCCTATAAATATAAATCCTGATATACTATTAAGAACTGTTGATAAAATTGAAATATATCCCGGTGAAAATATTAATAAAATTAAAAATTTGACGTTTTATAGGAAAAAAGAAAATATATGAAACTATCTATATCAAATATAGCTTGGAAAAATGAATACAATGATGAAGTTTATTTGTTCTTAAAAGAAACGGGTTTTAGCGGGCTTGAAATTGCGCCGAGCAAAATATTTTTAGATAATCCCTATGACAAAATAAATGAAGCTGTTTTGTGGTCAAATGAATTAAAAGAAAAATATAATCTTATAATTTCATCCATGCAGTCAATATGGTACAACAGAAGTGAAAAAATATTTGAAACAAAAGAACAAAGAGATACATTAATTTTATATACTAAAAAAGCAATTGATTTTGCTTTTAATATCGGTTGTAAAAATCTTGTTTTCGGCTGTCCGAAAAATAGAAATATAAAATCTTTAGATGATTATAAAATTGCCATTGATTTTTTTAGGGAATTGGGTGATTATGCTTATTTAAAAAACACCGTTTTAGCTCTTGAAGCTAATCCAAAAATATATAATACAAATTTTATTAATGATACAAAATCTGCTTTAGAATTAATCAAAAACGTTAATTCTAAAGGGTTAAAATTAAATTTAGATATCGGGACTATAATTCAAAATAATGAAAATATTGAAGAATTAACAGGGAATGTTTATTTAATAAATCATACTCATATAAGTGAACCTTTTTTAGAATTAATTAAAAAGCGTGATTTACATATTGAATTAATTAATATTTTAAAAAGCGAAAATTATAATAATTTTATTTCTATCGAAATGAAACAACAAGAAGATATTAATAATATTAGAAAAACAATCAAATATTTAAAAGACATTACAAATTAGAAAGTATAATATGATTTATCAAAAACAAACAGGTGTGCCAAAGTTTGAAAGCATTGAGTATAAAACAAAACAAAATAAATATGCGCTATTAATTCCCGTAATTAATGAAGGTCAAAGAATTGAAAAAGAACTTAAAAAAGCGTATGAAAATAATATAGGAAAAAATGTTGATATAATTATTTGTGACGGTGGTTCTTGCGATAATTCCGTCGATGATGAAATATTAAAACCTCTGGATGTAAATACATTACTTGTTAAACGCGACGAAGGAAAACAGGGTGCTCAATTAAGAATGGGTATCTATTGGGCAATTAAAAGGGGTTATGAAGGAATTATAACCATAGATGGAAATAATAAAGACAGTATTGAAGATGTTTTAAAATTTGCAGAAAAGCTTAAACAAGGTTATGACTTTGTTCAAGGCTCACGTTTTATAAAAGGCGGGCATGCTATAAATACTCCCTTTATAAGATATATTGCCGTCAGATTTATCCATGCTCCGATAATATCTTTAACGGCGGGTAAATGGTATACTGATACAACGAATGCTTATAGAGCTTATTCAATAAAATATTTAACCGATAAAAGAGTTTTACCCCTAAGGGATGTATTTCAAGGGTACGAGCTTTTGGCATATTTATCAACCAGAGCTGACCAAATCGGGTTGAAAACTTGCGAAATTCCTGTTACAAGAGCTTATCCAAAAAATGAAAAAACTCCGACTAAAATTAGCTTCTTTAAAGGTAATAAAGAGTTATTAACCATACTATTTAATAATTTATTCAGAAAATATAATATTAAGTAGTTATTTTGTTTAATTAAAGCAGATTTTATTTAACATCAGGCAGAATATATTCACAATCTGCAATTTTAACACTATTTTTAATATTCATTTTATTAATTTTAATTTTAGAATTTCTTGGAAGCAAATACTCGTTTTGTCCGCCAAGGATGACTTTTGTTCCTTTAGAAAATCATCTATTATTGTTTTCAATTTGACTTTTATTGTATAATATCTCTGTTTATCGTGTGTGATATTATAATAAAAACCCGTAAATTGCTATAGGTTTACGGGTTTTATTAATTTTTATCAATATTATTGTTTACTCATTTTCTTCTATAGCGTTATCAAGTATTTCAATGGTTTTATAATATTCTTCACTTGGAATGCTTGACATAAATTTGCTGTATCCGTATCTATAGCCGGTTTGAGCTTTTTCAATAATATCAATATATTTAGATAGGTCTTTTCCGTCTTTATCTTTTCCCTTGGTGTCAAGGTGAATTATTACAGGCGAAGTAAAGTCATCATCTTTTAAATCAGTATATTCAATATCAACACCGTTTTTAGAATATATAACTTTTACTTTATCAACAGGCGGGGTATCAAATTTATATCCTGAATGAAAAATTGTTTCTACTTCTGTTTTAGGATTGCCGCTATAAATGCTGCTTATTTTAAAATAAGTTTCTTTTGCTTTATTTGTACTATATCTTAAGTGCGGGTCAAATTTATAATCTCTTTTGTAAATTGGTTTATACTTAGCATTATTTTCAGCATTTATAAGCCTTAATTCTTCTTCTCTTTTTTCTTCCATACTTTCTTCAAAAAGGATATCACCTATACTTGTACCTGTAATACTCCATAAAGGTTTGTTATTATCAAAGCTCTCATAAAATAAATCATTATCTGATTGCTTATTTTCTGCTTCTGATTTAGATTTATTTTCAGCTTCATATTGAGCGTTTAGGCGCTTTAATTCTTCTTCTTCATTTCTCTTACATTGTTCAAAAAGAATTTCACCTATACCATAGTTTGGAATATTCCATATGGTTTTTTCTGTTGTATATGATTTATATTCTTTATCCCTTCCTTTAAACGGGGTTATGGGTTTGTATGTATATATGCTTTGACCTATAGAATTTATATTCATAGTTCTATCCTTTCAATTATGCAGAAATAAAACATCTGAATATTAAAAATTGCTTTAAAATTTTTCTATAATACGTTAATTTAATATTATAAATCTGATAAGTTATAATATGTTTATTTAATTTAATACCCATAAACTTATTTAAGAATAGCTCATAATTTTGCCTGAATAGCTATCAATAACTACATTAAAGTGTTTAAGTTAAATTATTTTTAAATTTGATATTTTACACTAAGATAAAATTTATACATTAATTTTGTTAATTTTTCATTTTTTTCCATTGCTTCCGTCAATTCAGAAATTAATGCTTTATTACTATCATTATATTCATTAGTAAATAAATCAGACGGAGAAATTTTTAATACTTGCATAATTTTATCTAAATTTTCTGCGGTTGGAAAATATCTTCCATTTTCAATATTACTTACAGAAGATGTTTCTATTCCGATATATTCAGCCAGTTGTTCTTGAGTAAGCTTTTTAGATTTTCTTATTTCTTTAATTTTTTTACCTAATAACTGTTTAATCATATTGTTATTATGGCGGTTTTATTTAAATTTTTTAATTATGCAAAACTACATATTTTAATTTAAACCTTGTGTTTTACAAATATAATTATTTGTATTACTATAAATAAAGATAAAAATATAAGGTTTTACAAAATAAAATGCAAAATGATAATAAGATAGCCTGCATAACATTTTTACAATCATTTGCGGTGGTTTTGGTTGTTGCGGGTCATTGTCTGCCTGAAGCTAATTTAGGAGATACATTTCCCTTATGGGCAAGTATTTTGCATAATTTTGTATATTCGTTTCACATGCCATTATTTTTTGCTATTGCAGGATATTTGTTTTCAAATTCTTTTAAAAGACAAAGTATTAGTATTAAAAATTTCAAAATATTTATCCGCAGCAAATTAAAACGTATAATTGTGCCTTATATATCTATTGGAACCTTGGCATATTTATTGAAAGTATTTATTTTTAATAAGTTTGCTTATAGACCCTGTATGGGCAGTTTTGTTGATTTTATTAAATCTATACTTATACCTTGGGATAATCCTTGCGCGTATTTGTGGTTTTTACCTACCATATTTTTTATTTATATATTAGGGTATTTGATTTTAAATAAAAATAATTACAATAAAATCGATTTATTTTTGTGGATGATATTTTCTTTTGTTATTTCATTTTTATCGAATTATACTGATATTGGCTGGTTAAATATTAGCGGAATATTTAATTACTTGTTTTATTTCTTTATGGGTATATTATTTTTTGATTTTAAAGAAATTCTATTTAAATATTTATCAAATCAGGGCCTTATTGTTTTTATAATTTTATTATTTTTTGAACTTCAAATTTTACCTTCGTTAAAATCCGGTTTTTATCATTATTTCCTTAATTGTTTAACAGCCATATTGGGAATACTTTTTTCTTTTATTATCGCCAATTATTGTGCAAAAAGGGATATTAAATTTTTATCCGGAATTATAGATGGTTTGTATTATCAAATATACTTGCTGTCATGGTTTTTTATATGCGGTGCAAGGCTTTTTTATCAAATGCATTTAGTTAATTACCCGACTGTTAGTTTAATTATGTTTATTTCAAGTTTTATTTTTCCTATACCAATAACTCTTATAATTAAAAAATATATTCCAAAACTAAAAATATTTATTGGTTTATGATTTTATTTTAATTAATTCAAATTCAACGAATTTTGATAGAACGGATGAATGACCTTAAAAATAATAATTAAAATTTTAAAGTCGTTTTAAGTTATTATAATTATTTTTCAACTTTATAAATACTTTATTATTCTTTGAAAAAATTAAGATAATCCAATATTTTTGGCAAAAACTTTTTGAATAAATATGAAAATAAAACAGTTAAAGAAAATAATAATAAAAAAATGTACAACATGTCTTGAATGGTATTTATATGTAACAAGCAATACGGTTTCAATAATTCCATAACAACCATATGAATCAGGTATCCTTCAAAACTGATATTTGATAAAAATAAAATAAATTTGTTTGATAAAAAAGACTGCAAAATATTTCTATCATCAATACATAAATAAAATAAACATATAGAAATTACAGGAACACATATTAAATCCGCATAAAATATATTTAATGTTTGATGAGGGTATAAAAACATACAGCCGAAAAATAAACAAATTATAAAAATATCAAGCATATTTTTACATATGCTTTTTATTTTTTTCTTAGAATTAATATTTAAAAAATATTTTTTAAAAAGTACACCAAGGCTTATCCCGATACTATATTCTAACAACTTTAAAGCAGGCAGGCGCCAAAAAAATAAATCATTTTGTTTATGAAAAATTAATAGCGCCGTATCAACAAAAATTAATATTGAATAAATTCCAATACAAAATAATATATGGTTTTTTATTGTTTTTATATGATTTAAAAGAAAAATTAAAAACGGGGTCATTGTGTAACAAAAAAATAATGCTGCAAGAAACCACGCTGCTTCGTTTCCTCCTCCGCATGAAAATTTTG
>CANQOM010000055.1 GCA_947625445.1 Candidatus Gastranaerophilales bacterium | reverse complement strand
GCCAAAGAATCTACTCTGTCGTCATTATTACCGTATTTCGGGAAATCTCCTTCTACTGCATAATCTGTAACAACTCCGTTTTCATCTCTAATTGTTTTGACTTTTGCATATTTTATTGCTGAAAGTGAATCTGCTACTACGGATAAACCGGCAATACCTGTTGCAAAGTATCTTTTAACATCTCTATCCATAAGGGCAAGTTGAGCTTTTTCATAACAATACTTATCATGCATGTAATGAATGATATTTAATGTATTAACATAAAGTCCGGCAAGCCATTCCATCATATCATCATATTTTTGCATAACTTCATCAAAATCTAAATATTCAGAAGTTATTGGTTGATATTTAGGTCCTATCTGTTCTTTAAGTCTTTCATCAATACCGCCGTTTATAGCGTATAGTAAACATTTTGCAAGGTTTGCACGTGCACCGAAAAATTGCATTTCTTTCCCTATTACCATTGACGAAACGCAGCAAGCTATTGCATAATCATCTCCGTGTATTGGTCGCATTAAATCATCATTTTCGTATTGAACAGAAGATGTTTTTATTGATATATGTGCACAATATTCTTTAAATAAATGAGGTAATTTGGTTGACCACAGAACAGTTAAATTCGGTTCTGGTGATGTTCCTAAATTTTCCAGTGTATGAAGGTATCTGAATGAATTTTTGGTAACCAAAGTTCTTCCGTCTACGCCCATTCCGCCAATGGATTCTGTTACCCATGTCGGATCACCTGAAAATAATTCATTATATTCAGGTGTTCTGGCAAATTTAACCAATCTCAATTTCATTATAAAATGGTCAATTAATTCTTGAGCTTTTTCTTCCGTAAGAATGCCGTTTTTCAAATCTCTTTCAATGTATATATCAAGGAATGTTGAAGTTCTGCCGATACTCATTGCGGCGCCATTTTGTTCTTTTATTGCCGACAAATAACCAAAATATAACCATTGAATTGCTTCTTGGGCATTTTGTGCAGGTCTTGATATGTCAAAACCATAGATTTTACCCAATTCAATCATATCTTTTAATGCGTTTATTTGGTCAGAAATCTCTTCTCTTAATCTTATTCTCTCAGGTGTCATTTCTCCTTCAAGAGATTTAAATTGTTCTTTTTTATCTTCTATAAGTCTGTTTATTCCGTAGAGGGCAACACGTCTGTAATCACCTATTATTCTGCCTCTTCCGTATGCATCGGGTAATCCTGTTATAATGGCAGCGTGTCTGGCTTTTTTCATTTCCGGTGTATATACGTCAAACACACCTTGGTTATGGGTTTTTCTATATTTCGTAAATATTTCCGTAACTTCATTATCTACTTCATATCCGTATGAATGACAAGAAGCTTGTGCCATTCTTATTCCGCCAAATGGCTGCATAGAACGTTTTAAGGGTTTGTCTGTTTGCAATCCTACTATTTTTTCAATGTCTTTATCTATATAACCTGCATTATGAGAAGTTATAGTAGATATAATTTTGGTATCCATATCAAGAACACCGCCGTTTTTACGTTCTTTGTCAAAAAGATCAAGGCATTCCTGCCACAATTTTTGAGTTTCAAAAGTGGGATTCGTTAAAAAACTTGAATCACCTTCATAAGGCGTATAATTTTTTTGAATGAAATCTCTTACATCTATTTCATTCTGCCACTTTCCCGGTTTAAAATCCCATATTTCTGAAGCCTTTTGTTCCATGGACTCCAACATTAAACATTTCCCCCTAATCTCTAATTTTTTTTCTTTCGGCAAAAAATTTGTTTATTAATTTTACCATAAAATTCATAAAATTAATACTAAAACTTTTAAAAATTTTATATTATTTTTACAAAAAATTTATAAACTGTGATAATATAAAAACGAAGGGGAAATCAGCTGAGGAATCAATTTTGAAAAAAATAATATCTTCAAAAGAAGCGGCTCAATTAATAAAACCTGGTTCAACCATTATGGTTGGGGGGTTTTTAAGTTGCGGTGCCCCTGATAAAATTATTGAAGAAATTGTTAAATTAAAAATTTCAGGTTTAACTCTTATTTGTAATGATACTTCATATCAAGATGCGGATAAGGGTTTACTTATTAAAAATAATCTTGTAAAAAAAGTTATAACAACTCACATAGGAACAAATCCCATTACAGGAGAAAAATTACTTTCAGGTCAAATTGAGGTTGAATTTTACCCTATGGGTACTCTTATTGAAAAAATTCACGCAAAAGGTTCAGGACTCGGTGGTGTTCTTACTCCTACGGGTATTGGTACAATTCTTGAAGAAGGTAAGAATATTATTGAAATCAAAGGTAAAAAATATATGTTTGAAGAGCCTTTGGGTGCAGATTTTGCTCTAATTTACGGAACTAAAGTTGATAAATACGGAAATGTCAATTTTAAGGGTACAACAAGAAACTTTAATCCTCAAATGGCAACTGCTGCTGATACTGTTATTGTTCAAGCTGATGAACTTGTTGAAGCGCTTGACCCTAATGAGGTTGTTATTCCCGGAATATTTATAGATTATATAGTAGAAAGAGGGAAAAATTAATGGTTGTTACTATTCCTTCACTTTCAAAAGATGAAATGAAAAAGACTATTGCAAAAAGAATTGCAAAAGAATTTAAAGAAAATGATATTGTTACGTTAGGTATAGGACTACCCACTGAAGCTGCCAATTATGTTTCAGAAGATATGAACATTATATTTCAATCAGAAAACGGAATTTTAGGGCTTGGTAAAGATCAGGAAGGTCCTGTATATGATGAAAAAATAGTTAATGCAGGCGGTACATTTGTTAAAACGACAAAAGGAGCTTGCTTTTATGATTCTCAAACCGCATTTACGATAATGAGAGGCGGACATATTGATGCGGTGGTTTTGGGTGCTCTTCAGGTTGACCAAGAAGGAAGTATCGCAAGCTGGCAAATACCCGGCAAATTTGTTCCGGGTATTGGCGGTTCCATGGACTTAATTGTTGGCTCTAAAAAAGTTATTGTTGCTATGACACATACTTCTAAAGACCAAATTAAAATTGTAAAAAAATGTACTCTTCCTCTTACTGCTTATAAAGAAGTTGATATGATAATCACAGAAAGATGCGTTTTTCAGGTGACTAAAGATGGTTTAATTTTAACTGAAATTAACCCCGTATTTTCTTTGGATGATATAAAAAACTCTACCACTGCAAATTATAAAATAAGTCCTAATTTAAAAATTATGGAAACTGTTTAATAATAGTTTACAAAAAGCCGTTTCTAAATTAAAATACGAAAAAATTTCCGATATAGATAAAACAATTATTGGTTCAAATTAATATATTCCTAATCAAAGAATAGTATGTTAGCAACCGACTGATAGTCCGGCACAAATATTTATGCTTTGCCCTGTAAGAGTTTTTGCCTCTTGGGATATTAAATATTCACATAGATTTGCAATTTCAGAGGGCATAACAAATCTTCTTTGTGGGATAGTTTCAAGAATTTCTTCTTTCGAAAAATCTTCTTCTAAGTTTTCATTATTAATTAATTCTGTATCTACCCAGCCGGGATTAATAGTATTAACTGTTATCCCGTCTTGAGCCAATTCAAGTGCTAAAGATTTTGTCATTCCTATAAGAGCCGATTTTGTCATTGAATAAACAGATGCGTTTGCTTCGCCTACAACTCCTGAAATTGAACCTATATTTATAATTCTTCCCCATTTTTGGTTTTTCATATAAGGTATTACTTGTCTTATTAATTTTAGTGGTGCTATAGTGTTTAGTTTTATTGAATAAAGTATTTCGTTATTATTTAATTTTTCAACAGGATTGTATAAATAAACACCGGCATTATTGATTAATACATCAAAATTTTCTTTTATTTCTGAAAATAGATTTTCAACTGCATTTTCAACAGTTAAATCTATGGCATAAAAACCTTTAAAATTATATTTTTTAGAAATTTTTTCAAGAGTTTCTTTATTTCTTGCAATTACATAAACGTCATGATTAATTGCAAATTCTTTTGCAATTTCGAATCCTATTCCTTTTGAAGCACCTGTAACAAGTATTTTAAGTTTTTTTTCAGGCATTTTCTTCTGTTTCATCTATTTCATCATTACTTGAACGTTCAAAAGCGTGGTTATCATTTGTTATAAAGCTTAGTAACGACATAATGAATGCGTTAATCAATTCTTCTTTATCTTTGTCATCAATAGTTTTAATAAATTCTATACAAGTATGAAGATTATAATTTTTATCATACCATCTGTTATATCCCGGAACAGGAGTTTTGGACATAGTTTGAAGTGCTTTATCAAATTCATCTTTATGTTTTGATAAAATAATTTGTAAAAAATCCTGTGCAATTAATTCAATATTGTAATCATCTACTTTTTGAAGCAGAATCAATAAATTTTTTAAATTTGAATATTTATCATACCAACGACTATAACTCATTTTTTAACCTGCCGGCCATTTAAATTCTCTACCTGCCATAACATGAACATGAATATGGAAAACTGTTTGCCCTGCGCTTTCTCCGGTATTTACAACGGTTCTGTATTCTTCTATGCCTAATTTTTTAGTGATTTTTGGAATAGCAGAAAAAAGATTTTTAAATACCTCATCAGAATCAATATTATTAAGTGATTCGTAATGTTTTTTCGGAATTACAAGAAAATGCACGGGTGCTTGCGGATTTAAGTCATTAAATGCTATTACATTAGCATCTTCATATACTATATCCGCAGGTATTTCTTTATTTGCAATTTTACAGAATATGCAATCCATTATTTCCTCAAGGTTATGCTATTTTATTATAATATACCTTTTTTGGAAATATTACAAAAAATTATTAAAAAAATACATCATAAAGGTTATATTTTTTAACACAATTACCATGATATGATTTTTTGTTAAAAATTTGATATTAATTTAAGAAAGTTTATTATTAAAATATGATAAAAAAGTTATTAATAGCATTTTTTATATATATAATATTAACTTTAATACCGTTAAATACAACTCAAAACAAGTTTTTTAGATTTATTCAGCCTGTTTATGCATTGGATAGCCTAAAAATTAACAGTATAAATTTTGATAATTCAGATTCAATAATATTTTTGGGTACATCAACAGGCGCAGATTCTTCTGATATAAAAATTGTTAAAAGACAATTATCAGAGCCGAACAGAACCTTTTTTGATATCGAAAATGCGGTAATAACTTTTCCTAATAAAACATATTCCATTAAAAATAGCAGAATGCAGCAATTAAGAATTGCGCAAAATTCTACAACCCCTGATGTTGTTAGAATTGTTATGTGGAACTCTCCTAATTATGACCCTAAACAAATAAAAGTTTTAAGATTTAAAAACAATATAATTATAAAATTAAGTAATGAAATTCCTTTACAATCATACTTGACGCAAATCTACAGAGAAACAAAGGAAAGTGCGGTTGATTATTATGATAAAGCGGTAGTAATTCCCGAAGAACCCGTTATAACTTCTCAATCGGATGAAATTTTTAAAAAAGTTCAAAAAGCCTTTAAAGAAGAAACTCCTGAACTTGTTCGCCCTAATATAGAACAAAAACAAGCAAGATTGAAATCCAGATTCTTTATTGAAAAAGTTAAAATAAATGCTTCGGATATTACTCTTGAAGGTATAGGTGTTGTAAATATAAAAAAGCCTATAATACTTTCAGAACCTTCAAGAATTGTTTATGACTTTCCCAACACAATTGTTTTGCAAGATTTAAGAGAAAAAGAATTTAAACTTGGTGATAATGTTACTGCCAAAATAGGTCAATTTGAACCCTCAGTTGCAAGAATTGTTATTAAAACTCCAAATCCTGATAAATATATTCCGGTTTATTCAACTAATCTTCAATCTATAACTTTTGCAGATAAAACTAATCTATCGGGTTTAAAGACAACTGCTGAAAGCACTAAATTGTCTTATTTTAAAGAACAAAATGTTAATGCTTCTACAGACGTAATTAATATTATTTTTTCAAATCCTGTCGTATATTCTTTAAAAAAAGAACATAATAATTTAAATGTAATATTTTATAATTTAGCTGATTTTAATACGGAATCATTTAATATGGTGGCAATAAAAAATAAAACAGGTTTTTTAGCAAAAAAGCTTTCTCAAAATACATATCAAATATCATTTCCTGCATCTTCATCTGTATTAGTTGATTGTTATGAAACATTAAATGCTTCTCAACTTAGATTTGTTCTGACTAAATTAAATTCAGAACCGTCGGCTACTTCTAAACAGGAAGGGATGATACCTTCAATACAAATTCCTCAGGCAAAGAAATCTTCCAGTTTAAATAATGAAATGTTAAAGCGTGAAAATCTTTCTGAGAGTATAAAAGATAAAAAACCTATTAAACGTGATAAGAAAGCTTCTAAAAAAGAATCTGCAAGAATAAAGAAAATAAGAAATAAAATAATAATAATAGATCCGGGACATGGCGGAAATGATACAGGTGCCTTAAGAAATGGTATTTTGGAAAAAAATCTTACTCTGCAAATTGCTCTTAAAGTCAGAGAAATTCTTAAAGAAAAAGGCTTTAATAATGTTATTATGACAAGAACAACAGATAAAACTTTAACCCTTGCAGACAGAGTTGAAATAGCTAATTCCAATTGTGCTGATATTTATGTTAGTATTCATATTAATTCAAGTGTTAAAAATGAAATTAACGGTATTGAAACGCACTATTATTCTGATAAAGGATATGATGTTGCAAAAGTAATGCACAAAGAATTAATGTCAAAAGTAAATGCTATAGACAGAGGCTTGTTTAAGTCGAAATTTTATGTTATAAACCACACAGAAGCTCCTGCAGTTCTTCTGGAGTTAGGGTTTATTTCAAATGAAAAAGAACGTAATTCTTTAACCTCTCAAAAAAGACAGATTAATTCGGCAGAAGCTATTGCAGAAGGTATTATAAAGTATTTAACGGAGTATTAAGAATTAATATGAACAACTCTCCTATAGGTTTATTTGATTCGGGAATTGGCGGTTTGAGCGTTTTCTCTCAATTGTATAAACTCTTACCTAATGAAAATTATATTTATTTTGGAGATACTCTTAATCTTCCATACGGAAATAAGACTATTGATGAATTAGTTAAAATTACAACAAGTATATTTGATTTTTTTCAGTATAAAAATGTAAAAGCAGTTGTTATGGCTTGTAATACAACTTCTGCTCTTACTTATAATATTCTTAAAACAAAATATAATTTTAAGATATTTCCTATAGTTCAAACTGTATCTAAACAAATTGCCCTTCAAGGCTATAAAAATATAGGTGTATTTGCAACAAATGCAACAATTAATTCGCATGCTTATAAAAAAGAAATAAATTCTTATAACCCTAAAATTAATGTTTATGAAATAGCATGTCCAAATTGGGTTAATATAGTTGAAAATGAACTTCAGCAAACAAATGATAGTATTTTAGATGTAAAAAATCATCTTAATGAAATGCTTAGTCATTCACCAAACAAAATTATTTTAGGTTGTACACATTATCCTTATTTATTAAAAGTTCTTTCTAGTTTTGCACCTGAAAATTTGTTTATCAATCCTGCTGAATATTTTGCTAATGATATTGCAGAAAATCTTAAATCAAATAATATGTTGGCTGAAGCAAAACAATTTGAACCTAAATTTTATGTAAGTTCTAATCCAAAACAGTTTATGTCAGCTTCAAAACTTTTCTTTAATGTTCAAAATGCCGAAAAAATTCAACTTTCAGATTTACTGGTAAAATAAATTATGAATAATAAATCACTTGAAATATTAGAGTTTAATAAAGTACTTGAATATTTATCGGAATTTGCCATAAGCGATTTGGGTAAAAAAAGATGTCTGAATACTAATATATTTGATAATATTGATAAAATAAAATATGAATTAACGATTACAGATCAAGCGTTAACAATATTTAATAGTGCAGTTAATATTCCATTAGAAAATATATATGATATAACTAAAAGTTTGAATGATGCAAAAAAGAAATTAAGACTTAATGAAGAAGAAATAATAAATATTGCTAAAACTCTTAGAACTTCAAGATTAATGAAAAATTTTCTAGAAGGGTTATCAAAAGAATTTTTTGAATTATCACAAAAAAAAGAATTATTATATGCTGATAAAAATCTTGAAGATAAAATATTTAATACATTTACTCCTTCGTTAACGGTAAAAGAAGATGCTTCTATAGAATTAAAAAGATTGCATAATATATTGAGAGATACAATATCAAACGTAAGAGGTTGTGTATCGGCATTACTTCAAAATCCTGATTTTACCTCCAGTTTGCAGGATGCAATATATACTCAAAGAGACGGAAGAACTGTTTTTCAAGTTAAAGCTGAATGTAAAAATAAAGTTCAGGGTATAGTTCATGACGTATCACAAACTAATCAGACATTTTATATAGAACCTGAAATCCTTGTCGGATTAAATAATAAAATAAGAGAAACTCAAGTTCAAATTAATATTGAAACAGAAAAAATATTAAAAGAACTATCGCTCAGTATTGGTAATATTTCAACAGAAATAGAAAAATCAAATAAAGAATTGACAGAACTCGATTTTATTTTTGCAAAAGCAAAATATAGTGCATCTTTTGACGGAGTAAGTGCAAAAATATCAGATAAAAAAGTTATAAATCTCAGATTAATGAAAAATCCCATATTAATAAAATCTAAAACAGATATAGTAGAAAATGATTTTTATATGGATTTAGAAAAAAATTGCATGATAATAACAGGGTCAAACACGGGCGGAAAGACAGTAGTATTAAAAACAATAGGATTGTTTACATTAATGACAAAAGCGGGATTTCATATTCCGTGTTATGAAGCTCAAATTTATCCGTTTAAAAAAGTATTTGCAGATATAGGTGATGAACAGAGTATAATACAAAATCTTTCAACTTTTTCATCTCATATGAAAAATATAGTTAATATAATTAATCATACAGACTCAGATACCCTTGTTTTATTGGATGAAATAGCTGCGGGAACCGATCCGAAAGAGGGCGCTTCTTTAGCTCAGGCAATTCTTCAATATCTTCAACAGAAAGAAGCTTTTATTATTGCAACAACTCACTATGGTGAATTAAAATCATTGGCATATTTAACTGAAGGGTTCATTAATGCATCTGTTGAATTTAA
>CANQOM010000054.1 GCA_947625445.1 Candidatus Gastranaerophilales bacterium | reverse complement strand
CCCGTAAAGATAATATTCCTTCTACAAAAGGAGTTTTATAATAACATTATAACTTTTTCAGCAACAAGTAAGGCAGAATTTTGATTTTGTCCCGTTATAATATTGCTACTGATTTCAACATGTTCACTCCAAGGTTTTTCCGCTTTAAAATTAGCACCTGTTTCTTTCAGTTTATCTTCAAGTGAAAATGGCATAAATTCTCTCATTTTTACAATTTCTTCTTCTTTATTTGTAAAAGCAGTTACACTTCTATTCTTTAATATAGAGTCACCATTTTTATCTTTTGCATTAATTAAAGCAGCAGGTCCATGACAAACAGAAGCTATTAATTTTTCATTATTATAGAAATATTCAACAATTTTTTTAACTGTTTCATTAATAGCTAAATCAAACATAGGTCCATGCCCGCCGGGAATAAATAATACATCAAATAACTCATAATCAATGGCGGATAATGGAATTGTATCTTTCAGATACTTTGCAGCATCATCCCATTCCATAGGATTAGAACAAGACAAACTATTTTCATCTATCGGTGATTCTCCTCCCATAGGGCTTGCAACAGTGATATCAAACCCTGTAGCTTTAAAAACGAGAAACGGAACTGCAAATTCTTCTAACCAAACTCCTGTATGTATATCTTCATTAATTTCCGAAAAATTTGTTGTAATTATAAGTATTTTCTTTGTCATAATAACCTCTTTTTTAGTAAAAAATAATACAGAAAAGCATTTATTTCTTTACTCAAAAGATTAATATATCTTGACAATTTTTTAAAATATAACAATTTTAATTTTTACAACACTTATAAATGATATGAAAATTACGGCAACAAATAATTTATATAATTCATCATTTAAAGCTCGAAATGAAAATATAAGAAAAGCTGACAAAATAGTGCGTGAGACAAAACATACATTCCCATCAATAAGCCCTTCTTATGCTCGTTCTATTTATTCCGTATTTAAAAAAGATACACCTAATCAAAGAGCTATAGATATAAGAAAAAAAATAGACAAAAATATAACAAACATAAGAAAAAGTGCTGAAGAATACGCAAATAGTAACGGAAGAATAAGTAATAATCGAGTTGTAAGCCATTATCTTGCTATATTATTAGGGCTTGAAAAATTAAAAACAGGAAACTGCAGTGAAATGTGTATCGCAACTCTTGGCACACTAGCTTCAAAAGGGTATTATAATGCTCATTTTAATGACTTAGATTTTTCTGTTCAAATAATAAACAAAACAACAGGAGAAACAGAATATAACTCAAAATATAATATTGACCACGTCTTTATTACTGCCTCTTTAGATGATAAAGAATCTCAAGAAAACACAGTAATAGACCCTTGGTTAGGGTTTGCCGAAAGTAAATCCGGAGCAAAAGAAAAATATAAAAAAGTATTTTCCAAACAAATTGAAAACTACATAAATACCTCAACTTTTGAATTTGAAATAAATAAAAATTTAGTTGAAGCTAAAAGAGTCAATTGGGATAATTATGAAATAAGAGCAAATTTTGAATTTTCTCCTTATGATGAAATTAAAGAAAACGGATTAAAAGAATTTGGAGATTATACTAATATAATGCTTCATTAAAAAGCTTTTGTGTAATAATTAATTTATGAAAAAAGCATCTTTGATTGAAATATTTAAAGTTTTTTTTATAATAGGTATTCAACTTTTAGGCGGCGGATACGTTATAGTTCCCTTATTAAAAAAATATATAGTTGACGAGCGCCAATGGATGAGTGAAGAGGAATTAGTAGATTATTTTGCAATGAGTCAGTGTATTCCCGGAATAATTGCCGGTAATATCTCAGTATGTGCAGGATATAGAGCAGGGGGTATATTGGGCTCTTTAGCTGCTATATCAGGTCTAATTTCAACTCCTTTTATTACAATTCTTATACTTGCAAATATTTTAAGTTCTGTAGTTGATAACAAGATAATTCAAGAGGCTTTCTGGGGAATAAGAATATCAGTTATTATACTTATATTTATTACAATAAAAGATTTATGGAAAAAGAGCGTAAATTCAAAGTTTACCTATATTTTATTTTTACTTATATTTTTAAGTTTAATACTTTCTAATATTTCACCGGCTATAATTATAGTTCTATCAGCCATAATAGCATCAGTATATACAAAACTAAACAAAGGAGAGAAAAATGCTTAAATTATATCTCCTTTTATCTTATGAATTTATGAAAATAGGACTGTTCTCTATAGGTGGAGGCTATAGTACACTTCCTTTTTTATATTATATTCAGTCAAAATATCAATGGTTTAGTGTTGATGAATTAACAAATATGATAGCAGTTTCTAATATTACTCCCGGTCCTATAGGTATAAATATGGCGACATATACGGGTTTTACAAGTGCAGGTATTATTGGTTCCTTTATTGCAACCGGTGCAATCATATTTATCCCATTTATTATATCTGTATTAATGGTTAAATTAATTGATAAATATAAAACATGTAATGCTTTAAATTCTGTTTTCTTAGGACTAAGACCTGCAGCTTGCGCACTTTTAGCCTCTATCGGAATAAAACTTCTATACAAAACTCTTCACCCGCTTGCATTTGATTATAAAGCAGTAATTTTATTTTTATTCTTGTTGATCCCTTTTTCATTTATAAAGAAAAATCCCCTTTTAACAATATTAATGGGTGGTATCGGTGGTATTGTCATTCAAAATATTTAATAATTGTTAAGAAATATTACAAGAAATAAATTCAATAGTAAATTTTTAAATCTGAAAAGTTTTTATATAAGTGTAGGTAGTGTAGGTTAATAAATTTATATATTGGAGGTTAGTTATGACTGTTGCATTTCAAAATGGAAGCTATTTAAGTGGAAGTTCAAGCGCATCTGTAGGAACAACGTATGGAGGTATTACTGTATCAGATTTATATAATACTGATTATTTAGACAATAAATATAATTATACTGATACAAAAGAAGGATATGAAATTGCATATTCCGGAAGAGATTCTGCAGTAGAATCACATATATCAAATATAAAATCATATATAAGCAATGCAAAAGAAGATAAAGCCTTAGAAGCATATAATGATTTATTAGAAGAAATGAAATCACAAACAAGATATGCTCAACTGGTAAGCGAAAATGGAGATGACACACAGTTAAGAGCCATTGCAAAACAACTTATAGAAAGTGAATTAGACGAAGGTCAAAAATTAGAAGACTTTATTAAATCAAATACGGCAAATAATTTCCAAAGAGGTTTAGAAGTAAACTTAGACGGCGATAAAAATACCGAAGAAGATTTATTAAAAGAAATGTGTAACTATGATGAAACTAACAGATTCGAAGGTCTGGAAAAAGTCGGTGGTAAACTTTGCAAAATGGCAATTACTACAGGTGGCGGTGCGGCTATAGGTGCAGCTATCGGAGCTTTAGGCGGTCCAATAGGAGCAGGTATCGGTGCAATTGCCGGTGGAATCATAGGTTTAATTTTTTAATCAATTAAAAATGGAATAAAAAAGACGGATATATTATCCGTCTTTTTTTATTTCATTAATTTGTTCTTTAACATCCTGTAATTCATATTTAAGTCTATTCAATTGACAAGTGACAGGGTCAGGGATTCTGTTATGCATCAACTGACCTTGAATTAAAAGTTTTTGTCTTACAATTCTACCCGGTACCCCAACTACCGTAGAATTTTCCGGAACATTATCAACAACAACAGAACCTGCTCCGATTCTTGAATTAGAACCTATATCAATATTTCCCAGAATTTTTGCTCCCGAACCAACAACAATGTTATCATGCAGGGTTGGATGACGTTTCCCATGTTCATTACCAGTTCCTCCCAATGTAACACCCTGATATAAAAGAACATCATTGCCGATTATAGTAGTTGCACCTATAACAACACCCATTCCATGATCAATAAAAAACCTTCTGCCAATTTGTGCGGCAGGATGAATTTCTATCCCAGTCAAAAATCTTGATATATTAGATATAATTCTCGGAATTAAAGGAATTTTCCAATAATTTAATTTATGAGCAATACGGTGTAAAATAAGAGCATGCAGTCCCGGATAGCAAAATAAAACTTCCAGTATATTTTCTGCTGCAGGGTCTTTATCATAGATTGTTTGTATATCTTCTTTTATTTGAGAAAATACTTTCTTTATGAGTCTCATTTATACACCTTTAATGTATTTTCTTTTCCCATATTGTACTATAACAGGAAGATTTGATTTTGTAATTAAGAAAGAAGGATTAGCCTGTTTTTCCGAATTTACTTTAATTGCACCTGCCTGCGCAAGTCTTTTTATTTCACCTCTCGATAATGATTTATCATAACCTGATATAAAATCAATTAAAGTAATATCACTTTCTATTTTGACTTCATCAATATCATCAGGAATTTCTTTATTTTGGACAACTTTAATAAAATTATCCTGTGCTGCTTGAGCGGATTTCTCACCATTATACATTTTTACAATGGTATAAGCCAATTTCATTTTTAAATCTCTCGGGTTAGAAGTTTTTAATTGTTCTTCTATTTGGTTTAATTCATCATTTGAAATATCTGTAAGAAGTGCAAAATATTTAGTTATTAAATTATCAGATATAGACATAAGTTTACCATACATATCATTAGGAGAATCAGTAAGGCTAATACAATGTTCAGGAAATGACTTTGACATTTTAACGATACCGTCAGTACCTTCTAAAAGAGGGAGAAGCATAACCATTTGAGGATGTTCTTTTCCGTAAGCACTTTGAATCTCTCTGCCAAGCAGATTATTAAATCTTTGATCAGTACCACCAAGTTCAATATCCGCATCAACAACAACACTATCATACGCCTGCATTAACGGATAGAAAAACTCATGAACAGAAATCGGTCTGTTTTCGGAATATCTTTTTGCGAAATCATCTCTTGTCATGATTTGAGCAACAGTAACCTTGGAAGCCAATTTCAGCATATCAACAAAATTAAGATTAAATAACCAATCAGAATTATTTCTAATTTCAGCTTTATTTACATCAATAACTTTTGATATTTGCTCAAAGTAAGTCTTAGCATTTTCTTCAACCTGTTCTTTAGTCAAGCTGGGACGTGTATCAGATTTACCTGAAGGATCACCAATCATTGCAGTACCACCGCCTACTATTAATATAATTTGATGACCTAAGTCTTGAAACTGCTTAATTTTTCTCATAACTACAGTATGCCCCAAATGTAAATCAGGTCTTGACGGATCCATACCAAGTTTTATTCTCAGCGGTTTGTTTTCTTCTTTAGATTTTTGAAGTTTTAAAGCTAATTCTTCCACTCCGCCAGGAAGAACTTCTGCTCCTCTTGCCAGTAATGCAGCCTGATTAAGATACTCTTCTTTTACTTTTATTGTTTCCATTTTTTTACCTGTTAATTCTGCCAATAAGATAATTATTACAAAAAAATAAAAAAAATGCACAAAAAAGGCTCAGGTGTCTGAGCCTTTTTTTCAAATTAAGAATAATTTAAACTAATTTTACGTTAGTAGAAGTACCTTTTTTAGTCATTTCAACTTTGCCTTCTCTTGCTAACCAGCCTAAACCAAGTTCTGCAAAATTAGCCTTTAAATCTAAGTCTTTTTTCATTTTTGCGATTGTAGTTTCGCCGTTTTCATTTAAATAATTCCAGATTTGTCCTGCTGTTTCACCTATCATTTCCATCATTTGGATCTCCTTATCAATTTGTGCTATTAACATTTCTTTCATGTATAATTAAAGTATAATACAGATTTATAAGGATGTAAAGAAAAAAATGAAAAAAGGAAAAGTATGGAAATACAATGATAACATAGATACAGACGTTATTATTCCTGCAAGATATTTAAATACAACATCTCATGAAGAACTTGCAAAACATTGCATGGAAGATATTGATACTTCTTTTGCAAAAGAAGTAATGGCAACTGATGTTATTGTTGCAGGAGAAAATTTCGGATGCGGTTCTTCACGTGAACATGCACCTATCGCCATTAAAGCTTCAGGAATTGCACTTGTCATTGCTAAGAGTTTTGCAAGAATTTTTTACAGGAATGCTATAAACATCGGATTACCAATCTTAGAACATCCTTATCTGAGTGATGAATGCAATAAAAATGATGTCATTGAGTATGACTTAACCCAAGGAAAAGTGAAGAATTTGACAACAGGGAAAGAATATACCTGCACAAAATTTCCAAGTGAAATTCAAGAACTTATAAATTCCGGCGGTTTAATAAATTATACAAAGATGAAATTAAAACAATAAAAAAGCAGGAAAACTACCTGCTTTTTTATTATTATAAAATAAATTATTCAGTTACAGTTTCTTCTTCAGCTTCTTTAACAACATCAGTTCTGATTGAAGCCGTTTTAGAAGAAGTAATTTGTTTTTCTTTATATTTTTTTACAAGTCTTGAAATTTTATCTGCAACCAAATCAATGCTTGCATACATAGACTCAGCACTTTCCTGAGCATTTACAGACCCCGAAATAAACTTACAAATAACTTCAGCCGTATGACTATTTGAAACTGAAGGATTTTTTATAACATTTAAAATAACTTCAATCGATTGAATTTGATCATAATGATTCATAACTTTTCCGATTTTTTCTTCCGCATAAGAGCGAATTGCATCTGTAATTTCAATGTTACGTCCAACAACATTAATGCGCATAAAATTCTGCCTCCATAAATATTACTTTATTATTATACCCTATTCCTTGCAACTTTTAAACCTTGTTGTAAATTTTTTATTTTGATAATTAATAAGGAAGCAAAAAAAATGATATAATCAAGAAAGGAAGGAAAAATTCATTATATGGGCAAAATGTCAATTGGAATTGATTTAGGAGGAACAAAAGTCTTAACTGCCATAATAGAGAAAGAAACAGGAGAAGTTAAGCATTTTGTTAAGAAAAAAACGAAAAAAGACAAAGGCGTAGAAAAAATTGTAAATAAAATAATAAAATCTATAAAAGAAGTACTTGAAGAGTCAAACATAAGCATTGAAGAAATAGAGGAAATTGGTATAGGTGCAGCAGGACAAATAGACCGTGAAAACGGGATAATATTAAGCGCTCCCAATTTAGACTGTGAAAATTTACATATAAAAGAAATATTAGAAAATGAATATCAAAAGAATGTATATGTAGGAAATGACGTTGAAATAGCAACAATCGGGGAAATGTTATTTGGTGCGGGTAAAAATAATAATGATTTCGTATGCATTTTTGTTGGAACAGGTATAGGCTCAGGTATAGTACAGGATGGAAAATTAAGATATGGAGCAACAGGTACATCAGGCGAGATAGGACATATTGTTGTTGATCCGGGAGGAAGAGCTTGCGGTTGCGGAGCTTGTGGATGCCTTGAAGCATATGCATCAAGACTTGCCATTGAAAAACGTATTATAGGCGCTCTTAAAAAGGGTAGAAAATCTGATATAGTCAATTATCTTGTTGAAGATAAACCAATAAAAACAAGTATGATTAGAAAAGCTTTAGAGCAAAAGGACGAATTAATTCTTCAAATCATAAATGAAGCTTCTGATTATCTTTCATCAGGACTAGCGACTATAATTAACTTTTATAATCCCAAAATGATTATATTAGGTGGCGGATTAATGGATGCAATTGATTATTTTTATAATAGGACAATCCAATTAGCAAAAGTCAAATCTCTTCCGATACCTGCTCAAAACACAGAATTTAAGAAAGCACAACTGGGAGATTTTTCAGGGGTTGTAGGCGCTGCACTATTATATGAGTACAGAAAAAGCAGTAGTAGCTTATAAAACATTTATTTAATTTATTAGCGCAAATTTAACTAAATTAAAGAAATCACTTATACTGAACTTTTTTCAAGGTCTAATTATATATATTGAAACAACAAATGACTCAGTTAGCGCATACAGGCTTATAATCTTCATATAGCTCAGATGTTCGTTTTGTATAGTTCAGCACGACAGTATGATTATATTTCAAGTATAGTTAGGGAAAATTATATATAAATCCCAAACAATAATACTTGACGCTTATTAATGTTAATGATATTCTTATGACATGCAAAGGGGTTTATGGCAAATAACATAAATCTCAAGTTATGGGCTTGTGGCACTCTGCCGAGGAGAAAACTAAATGTTTTCGACGAGAGGTAGGTAGCGCAAGAGCTACCGCATCATAAGTCCTTCATATCAAATCAATGGGCTTGTGGCGCAGCGGTAGCGCAGGGGACTCATAATCCCTTGGTCGTAGGTTCGAATCCTACCGGGCCCATTTTTTAATTAAATTTACTTGAACAATTTAACTAATAAATATATGAATAATTTAATTACTATTTTTTTTCTGGCTATAAGAATAATTTCCAATCCAATTGCTAATGCTTTTCAGAAAAAACTTTCAGTCAAAATATCTCCAAGTTCAATAAATTTCTATTCTTATTTAATTTTAAGTATTTTTTGTTTGCCATTCATAAAAAAATATATAAATCTATCATCATACACCATAGAATATTATATTTATGTTTTTATAGCAGGTTTATTATGTGCGATGGGAACATTATTTTTGGTAAAAGCAGTAAATATAGGTGAATTATCAGTAATTGGTCCTATAAATTCCTATAAAAGTATTATCGGTCTGATTTCTGCAATAATTCTTTTAAAAGAAATTCCAACTGTAATTGATATTGCAGGAATTGTATTAATTATTTTCGGGAGTTATTTTATTTTTGAGACAACAGAAGAAGGTTTTTCTTTGTCAATTTTAAGAAGAAAAGATATTCAATACAGACTATCAGCATTAATTTTAACTGGGATTGAAGCCGGTATATTAAAGAAAATTATAACACTTTCATCAATAGAAGAATGTTTAATTTTTTGGTGTTTAACAGGATTATTTTGGTCTTATTTTATAGTATTAATTTCAAAAAAAAGTTTTAAAATTAAAAATCGAAATGAATATTTAAATCTTATAATAATTTCAATTTGTCTGGGTTTGATGCAATATTCAACCAATTATTTATTCAATAAAATGGCAGTAGGGCCTGCACTTGCATTATTTCAGCTATCATCAGTTATAACGGTATTTCTTGGATTTAAAATGTTTAACGAAAGTAATATTATAAAGAAACTGTTTGGGACTATAATTATGATAACCGGTTCAGCTTTAATTATTTTAAATTAATTATAATAATAAAAACGGAGAAGGGGGGATTCGAACCCCCGGCAGAGTCGCCCCTGCACAAACGTTCCAGGTTTGCA
>CANQOM010000053.1 GCA_947625445.1 Candidatus Gastranaerophilales bacterium | reverse complement strand
TACCGCCAGCACCAATAGAACGATGTGATAGGGCTAATGTACCCATTAATGTATCACCATGTCCTGTTACATCATGGAATCCGGCATATAAAACTCCTCTTTGAGTACCAATAGCTTCTCTACCTTGATTATCATATCTTAAATCTAAGTTAAGAGGAAATCTGTCTTTTACATCAAGAGTTACATCAGAATATTCTTCTGATTCTTCGTTATCTGCAAAAGATACTGCACCTTTCATATATTCTTCGGTATTCATATCTGTAAGTGCATTTCTTACATCTTTAATATTTAAAACTTTTCCGGGTTCTATATTATTATCTTTTAAATAGTGCTTATTTAAATAAGAAGAACGTTCCCATTTTCCGGGATTAATTTCTATATTACCATATTTACCTTCTAATACTTTTATTTCTACAGAGCCGTTTTGAACTTTTTGAGGAGGTAAATATGCAATAGTTGAAACATATCCTTTTGATTGATAATAATCAGTAATATCATTAGCAGATATAATCAAATCATTAATTGTAACTTCCTGACCTATTTTAAAATCAACCAATCTCATTAATACATATGTAGGGAAAGCGGTGTTTCCGGTAATATTTATATTTTTCAGTTTAAATGAAACTTGTTCAGTGTTGAGTAAATCCATTTTTTGACGGACTTCTTCTTCAACAACTGCAGGGTCTTTTGTTTCCTGTAATTTTTCTTTTGCCTGATATTGTTTTGATTGTATAAAGTTAGTGTTATCAATCAATCCGGGGTCATAACTACCCTGATTTATAAATGAGCCTGCATCGACAGCAAATACATAATTTCCTACCATTACAGAGGCACATATTAAGGATGTTTTTAATAATAAGTTTTTCATGTTCCACTCTCTATATATATTTATAATTAAATACTACACTACATTATATATTATACATAATCTTAAGACAATAACTTATAAATATCTACTATAAATTATAATGTTTTTTACAAATTACACATAATACATATATATGAAATCCAAACATGACTTATTTTGCTCTTTTATTTAAATTTTATAACATAACTTTACAATTAATTTTTCTGAGAAAATTATGCATGCTTTTTTCTTTTAAAGGAGTAATACATATATATTATTTATATATAATATTTTTTTAAATTTATAAGCTATTTTTTAAAACCCTTTTATAACAAGCTTTTCCTCACTTAATATTTCTTAATAAACATGGCAAAAAAAGTAAATTTATAGAAATTAAAATTTTTTATAATTATATACAAGTTATATCTTTTTTATTAAGAGAGAAAAAAATAAAAGATATATAAAGAGGTTATTAAAGTTAATTAGAATAAGAGGAAAAGAAAAATGAAAAAATTATTAAGCACAACACTTGCAGTCGGTATTTTCACATCATTAAGTATTTCTCCGGCATTTGCTATTGCAGCAAACACATTACCAACAGGCGAACATAATATGTCAAATGCCAACGTAACAAGACCGACAGATCATAATATGAACGTACAAGTTAACGGCGGAAACGGAACAGTAGGAACAGTACATTGGGGTACATTCAATGTAGGTAAAGATGCTAATGTTAACTTTGAATTTACAAATAATAATCAGACTGCTTTAAATATAGTAGATAAATCAGGTGGATTATCTGAAATATACGGTTCACTTACAAACTCTTGCGGAGCAAGTTGCGGATATGTCGGAACGGGTAAAGTTGTTTTAATCAACCCTAACGGCGTATTATTCGGAAGTAGTGCAAATGTAAACTTAAATTCATTCACAGTATCTACATTAGACGGAAAATATGATGCTCAAAAACAAGCATTAGAACTTACAAAAGGTGAAGGAGCCGGTTCAATAAAAGTATATGGTAAAATTCACGGTGACAAAAACGTAACATTAGCAGCTCCTAACATATATACATATACAGGTTCTAAAATTACAACAAATATTACACCAAACGTAGGTGACACTGCATACGGAAAAGTAAAATTAGTAACTGCAGATGGTGTAAACTTCACATATTACAATAATGGAGCAGTAAAACAAGTAGAAAACTTAAAAGCATCAACAGATAAAATGCAAATTATATTAAACGGTGATATTGATGCAGGACATATTGATATAAGAAACCAATCAGTTAATACCGAAAGTGATATAAATATAGCAGCAGGTGCAAAATTAAAAGCAACTAAAGCTGCAAAAGGAAACGATGGTGAAATCTGGTTAACATCTGCTAATCAAATAAATATGGAAAATGCTAATCTCACAACTGAAAAAGGCGGTAATATCAGAATTTTAGGAAATAAAAAGGTTTCTATAGGAAAATCAAATATTTCTTCATCAAATAATGTATATGTAACATCAGACAAAGATAATATAGTAATTAAAAATTCAACAATTGCAGGCAGCGATGCAGAATTAAATGCAGGAAAAATAGCAGCATTAGAAGATAATTCACATTTTTACGGACATAACTTTAATATGAAAGGCGGACAAAGAGCACAAGTATTAAATTCATCAATATCTGCAGGAACAAGCAGCTACGATGGAAAAGTAACTATTGAAGGTAAAGACGGTGCTTATATTCACAATTCATATGTAGGAACAATGAATGCTGATGTAACAGGCGGAAAAGTTTCAGTAAAAGATTCACAAATATTTGTAGCTGATAAAGACAGAAGTAAATCATCAAACGTTAATTTAACTGCAACAACAGGTGATGTAACAATTTCAAATTCAAAATTAATTTCAGGAAATTACCTAAATGGTGAAAATTATACAAACGGTCAAATAAATATCACTGCAAAAGGCAATGTAAATGCTGATAAAGCTGATTTCTCAAACAGTAAAACAAATATGAAAGCCGGTAAAGATATCGTTGCAACCAATATTAAAGGAGTTAATGCAAGAACTAACGGTTTAGTTGCAGAAGCTGAAAATAACGTAACAATATCAACAGATGAAACATTATCAGTAAGCAGATTAGTTGCGAAAAATGGTGATATGACATTAACTGCAGACAAAGTTATAGCAGGTAATCCTAAAGTAACAGGTGACTATTTAAGAAACCCTGGTGACAGTTCAGACAGAGCTTATATCTATGTACTCAACGGTAAATTCACTTCAAATACAAAGAACGATAGCTATAAAGTAACTGATTCAGCAGATCCTGTTAACCCTTCAGAAGGTTACTTAAACAAAAGACATCATATAGAATACGGAAACGGTTCAGAAAAAATCTTATTAGTTAACAAAAGACCTTATACTCCGGCAGTTACTCCAAGTACAAGTACAGTTGAAACTCCATCAGCAGATGATACACAAGCTAAGATGTTAAATAAGATTCCAAGACAACCTGAAATATTTAACAACAATACTCAAATTACAAATTCAAGAACTTCATTAGTAGATGTATTCGCTGCAGCTAGTCAGATAGAAATTGAAGATGACGACGAAGAAGAATAATAATAAATAAAAAAAAACAAAAAGGCCGATTTAATATCGGTCTTTTTTTTGTAAAATTTATATACAAATTATTGCCACAATGTTTTTTTGATGTAACATAAATATGTAATTAACTAATATCATTGAGTTTTAAAAAAGAGAACTATTGTAACAAAATATTAACTTGGCAAAAATAAAATTGAAATTATAGCAATTTTTTTTTTCAGGATATTTAAAAGATATACAATCAGAGAAAACATGACTAATAAAAAGGGAAATAACTATGAAAAAACTTTTAAGTTCAACAATTGCAGTAGGCATTTTCGCAACATTAAACTTTTCACCCGTTTTAGCTATAGATGCAAATACATTACCTTCAGGATGGCATGATTTACAAAATGCACAAGTTACACAACAAGGAAGCGATAAATTAAACGTACAAGTGCAAGGAGGACATGGTTCAGTCGGTACTGTACATTGGAATAATTTCAATGTTGGTAAAGATGCCAACGTTAACTTTGAATTTACAGGAAATAATCAAACTTCATTAAATATTGTTGATAAATCAGGTGGTTTATCAAACATATATGGAAGTTTAACAAATTCTTGCGGCGTAGGATGCGGATATGCAGGAACAGGAAAAGTTATATTAATTAACCCTAACGGTGTTCTTTTTGGAGAAACTGCAAATGTAAACTTAAACTCTTTCACTGTATCTACATTTGATGCAAACTATGATAAAGATAACGGGAAATTAACATTAACAAGACAAAATGATTCAGGAGATATAACAGTTAAAGGTGGGGCACAAATTCACGGTGATAAAAACGTTGCAATGGCAGCTTCAAACATTTACACATATGCAAATTCAAAAATTTCTACTAATATAGATCCTAATTTTTATGACACTGCATATGGTAAAGTAAAACTTGTAACTTCTGACGGTGTAAATTTCACATATTATAATAACGGAGCAATAAAACAAGTAGGAGACGTTAAAGCTTCTACCGACCAAATGAAAATTATATTAAATGGTGAAATAAATTCAGGACATATTGATGTAAGAAACCAATCAGTTAATACCGGAAGTGACATAAATATAGCAGCCGGTGCAAAATTGAAAGCAACAAAAGCTGAAAAAGGAAATGACGGAAACATTTGGTTAACATCTGCTAACACAGTTACAATCGGTGATTCAAATTTAGAAACCGTTAATGGCGGAGAAATAAGAATCCTTGCACAACAAGATGCAGATATCGGAAAATCAACTTTAAAATCTTCAGGTGATGTATTTATTACATCAGATAAAAAAGATGTTGTTGTTGAATCAAGCACTATAGAAGCAGCTAAAGATATAACAATAAAGGCAAATAACATTGCTTCAGCTCAAAAAAATTCAAAATTAACTGCAAATAATATAACAATTGAAGGAAATGAAAGAGCACAAGTTTTAGGTAACTCTTCTTTAGAAGCAAAAGAAGGCGACATAAATATTAAAGGTAAAAAATTAAGATTTACTGATGCTACATTAACTGCAAAAAATAACATAAATGCTGAAGCTACTGAAACTGATTTAATAGCAAGAGGCAACACAAATCTTAATGCAAATAACATAACTTTAAAAGCAAAAACTGATGTTAAAACTGCAGACGGTGGTGTTATAAACGTTAACGAAAAACAAACAAATATATATGCACAAACAGGCGATATTGATGTAAAACTAGCAGGTGTAGGAAATAAACAAAAAGGATTAATTGCAGAATCAGAAAAGAATGTAACCATTGAAACAGACGGTGACTTATCAGTAGGCAGATTAATTGCTAAAAACGGAAATATGACATTAAGTGCAAACAATATAGTTGCAGGACTTCCTCACATAACTGATGAATATTTCAAAACTCCGGGTGACAGTGCCGACCGTTCTTACATATATGTTTTAAATGGTGAATTTAAATCTACTACAAAAGGTAAAAACTTTACGGTTACTGATTCAACAGATCCTGTTGACAAATCTGAAGGTAACTTTAATAAAAAACATATGATTCAATATGATGATAATGAAAAAATATTACTTGTAAACAAAAGACCTTACACTCCATCAACTCAACCGGATAACCCTCAAAATCCAAGTAATGTATCATCAACTGTAAACTATGATGATAGACAAGCTTCAATGTTAAATAAAATGCCAAGACAACCTGAAATATTTAACAACAATACTCAAATTACAAATTCAAGAACTTCATTAGTAGATGTATTCGCTGCAGCTAGTCAAATTGAAATTGAAGATGACGAAGAAGAATAAGTAATAGAAAATAACAAAAAAAAGAGAACTTTTTAGGTTCTCTTTTTTTTATTTGACTTAATATAATTTATCTTAGATAATATAAAATAAAGAAACACAGGGGATTTTATGAAATTACAAGTTTGTTGTATATGTGCAATTCTTTTTATAGGGAATATGGCTTTTGCAAGCGCTATTATTGACCGTCCGTTGAGCCATTCTCAATCAAATATCAGACAATCAAATATTGTTAAATCCAGTATTTCTAACAATTCAAATTTAGATATGGAAGCTATAGAGTTAGCTATAAAAGAATTAAAAACTAAAATCAAGAATAATCCAAATGATTATAGCTTAAATGCTGCCCTGGTTAATTTATATTTAAATGCAAAACAATATGAAAATTCTTATTATGAATTAATATATTTAAATAATTTAAATACCAGAAATAAACTAAACCTTGAAACAAAAAAAACTTTAAATGATATATATAACAACTTAAAAACACAAGTAAATTACAATCCAAAAAAATCTTCAATATTTTTAAATTTATCAATACTTGCACTAATAATGAACGATTATGATAAGGCGGAAAAATATATTTCTGCAGCTGCAAATTCCAATTATGACAGGAAATTAATCCAAAATGCGATTACCAAAGTCTTTGACGAAACTAGAAATTACCAAACCGCAATCGGTATATGCGATAAATTATTAGCAATAAAGCCATCCGATTCTGAAACAAGGAAATTAAAAGCTTCATATCTACTTCAAATTAAAGATACAGACGGAGCAATAAAAGAATATACAATGATTTCAGAAAATAATTCTTCTGATTATAAATCAAAATACGAGTTATACAAGCTATTAATTTCGAAAAACCTATCTGAAAAAGACATAATTAAACAAATGTATGCATTAAAAAGCCTTGATGAAGCACTAATAGACCTAGGGAATATGTTATTCCAAAATAATGATTTAAATGATGCATTAAAATATGCCAATTTACTTGTAAATAAATTTCCTGAAAATGCTCAAGGGTATATTTTATTAACTGAAATATACAAAAAACAAGGAAAATTACAGGAAGCATATGACGCATTAGCAAAAGTAAGAGATAAAGCTGATAATAATGAAGCAATAGCAAAATATAACGTCCTATTAGCAAAATTATCGGACGAACCTTTAAAAGAAGCAAATTCGCTAATGGAAACCGGTTTGTATTCTCAAGCCTTATCAGTTCTTCAAAGTGCTGACCAAGAAAATTTATATGTTATTTTAGCTCAAGCAAGAGCCAATTATTTTCTTAATCAAAAGCAACAAGCATTACAATATTTAAATAAAGCAATGTCATTATATCCTAATAATTCAGATGTATTCTGCGCCTTCGGATATATATATTATCAAGAAAAAGATATTGACAGTGCAAAAAAATATGTACAAAATTCATTAAAAATAAATCCCGAGAATAAAACTGCAAAAGATTTGATGAAATTGGTAAACAAATTAGAAGCTGACAAATATGTTAATGGAATAATTTCATCATTTGAATCTCAAAATTATTCAGAAACCATGAAATTAATAGATAAAGCAATTGAAATAAGTCCGGATTATGGTCTTTTATATTATTATAAGGGGCTAACATATATAGCCCAAAACAATTATGCAGCATCAACCGCTGCTTTATACAAATGTTTGGAACTAGATAAGACTAATATTACTACATATTTCTATCTTGCTATAGCGTTTGATAATTTATCAGAAAAAAATAATGCATTAATGTATTATCAAAAATTTATTAATCTTTTACCCAAAGACGATTATGGCGAAAGTGAAAAATTAGAGTATGCAAAAGATAGAATTGCTAAATTAAAATCGTAAAAAATCTTTGAAAATTATTTAAAAACATAATAAAATTTGTTATCATATAAGAATGGATATTTTAAAGACATTTGAGTTATTTTTATCAGCTCCCATGAGTTTAATTCACAAGCGAAAAATAAAAATTATGCATGTGGAAACAAATATTTTTGCCCAAAATTTACCGGTTGATATTAATTTAGACGAAGATATCCAACTGACAGTTTACAACAATAAAAAAGTATACAATTTGTTATCAAGCGTTATATACAAAAGAAAAAAGAGAAATGAGAATAACAAAAGCGAAATTTATTACGAGCGCCCCCTCCTTAAAAGAATGCCCTGAATTTAATTTACCAGAGTTTGCTTTAATCGGACGTTCTAATGTGGGAAAGTCTTCTTTTATCAATTCTGTTGTTAATATAAAAGGGCTTGCAAAAACAAGTAATACACCCGGAAAAACAAAACTTATAAATTTATTTAACGTTGATGATAAATTTATTTTTGCTGATTTACCGGGATATGGTTATGCAAAAGTCACTGATAAAACAAGAAATCAGTGGCAAAAAAATCTTGAAAATTATCTTTTAAACAGAAAATCACTAGTTTGTCTCATTCAACTTGTCGATTCAAGACATCCTCTTCAAGAAAATGATATCCTTATGAATCAATGGATAAAATATAACAATTTACCTACTTTTGTTATTGCCGCAAAAATTGACCAAATTAAAAGAAGTCAAATTAACGGAGTATGTATAAATTTTAAAAACATTTTAAACTCAGATGTTCTGCCTTTTTGCAAAACTGACAATTACTATCTTAAAAATATTACAGATAAATTGGAAGAATATATAAATAGCTAATTTTTTTTAGTATTTTCAAGAAAAGCTCTAATACATTCATTTAATGTTTTTGCAGTACATAATGAGTTTTTAATGCGAATCTTTTTAGGTTTTGCAATTATTTTTTTATCCTTTGTCTCATACTCATCTTCCTGAGTTTTAGTTGCCATTCTTTTTTTGAATAACACCAAAATAAGATAAATAACTACAATACTTATAATCATAGCGGCAAAAGAGATAACCAATTTTTTACCTACAAAATATAACTCTGAATATTTATCATTTTGAGGATTACTGACTTGAGTTTGAGTATTATAGGCATTGCCGTCATATAAATTGTTTTCTGACGGCAATTCAGGTATTACAGTATTAAATAAATCACTGTTATCAGCAATAATATAACTTACTTTAGTCATTTATTATTGTTCACTTTCAGATTTTTTAGATTTAGAAGGTTTTCTGCCCGGTTTTCTTTTTGGTTTCGGTTCAGAAGGTTCTTTAATCTCTTCATTTACCTGTTTTTCTTCTTTCGATACTGATTCTACTTTCTTTTTACGTCCTTGAGTTTTTCTTTGCTTCTTTTCAGGTTTTGCCTCTGTTTTGACTTCTTCAACAGAAACTACAGGTTCTAAATTAAGTTGTTCTTGCGAAACAACAATTTCTTCCTGAACAGGTTCTTGTTGTTCAACAACTTGAGGCTGGTTGAAGTTTTGTTTATTTTTATGCTTAAAATTTTTCTTCTGATGATTAAACTGTTGTCCGTTTTGATTAGTTTGTATACTTGAAGCAGGTTGCATAACCTCATCTTCTGTATTTTCATTTAAAGGATTATTATTTGGATTATTAAATACTTTATTTTGTTTATAATTAGGTGTTTTATTCTTTATTTGTTGTGCAGGAATTTTTAGTTTTGCTGCTTTAGCTTTTATCTCACCTTCAACAATCGGGGATGAAAAAGTTAAATCATCAGCGATATAACCTGTCCCTTGGCAATGAGGACATTTTTTT
>CANQOM010000052.1 GCA_947625445.1 Candidatus Gastranaerophilales bacterium | reverse complement strand
ACAGTGCATATCTATTAATCCGGGAACTATTATTTTACCTGTTAAATCAATTACTTCTTCATTTTCTACAGGTTTTATATCAGGATTAAACTCTGTTATTATTCCATTTTTGATTCTTAAATCGGATATACCTTCAAAATTTGTTTTTGGATTAATTATTATTGCATTTTTAAGAAGCATTTCTGCCTCCTTCTTTTAAAAGAGTATTTAATATTGCCATTCTTATATATACTCCGTTTTGAGCTTGTTCTAAAATTGTTTTTCCTAAGGTACTATCAATAAGCTCTGATGATAATTCAATATTTCTGTTAACAGGACCGGGATGCATTAATATTACATCATTTTGAGCATATTTTTTTAATTTTTCGCTATCTATTTCATATAATCTTTTATATTCAGAAGAATCAGGATAGCCTTCTTTTTCATGTCTTTCATTTTGTACTCTCAATGCCATTACTACATTTGCACCTTCAAGAGCTTTTTCTAAATTTTGATGAGTTGTTATATTAAATGCTTTAGCCGTTTCAAATTCCATATATGATGGAGAACAAATATGTATGTCTGCATTAAACTTAGATAAAAGTGCAATATTTGATTTTGCAACTCTGCTATGCATAACATCACCAATAATAACAACTTTTTTGTTTTCAACGGTTTTAATTTTTTCAATCATTGTATAAAAATCTAAAAGTGCCTGAGTTGGATGTGCATGAGTTCCGTCTCCTGCATTTATAAATTTTACGGGATATTTAATCTGTTTTATTGCATTATTTATTATTCCTGAAAATGAATGCCTTATTACAAAAGCTTTCACTCCTAAAAAATATAAGTTTTCTATTGTATCTTTAAGACTTTCACCTTTTGATAGTGATGAATGTTCTGTATCAAAATTTATTATATTCATACAAAGTTTTTGGGCTGCAATTTCAAAACTGCATCTTGTTCTGGTTGAATTTTCACAGAACATTAAAGCAACGGTCTTATTTTCTACATCAGACTTTTTCTTGTTTTCTTTAAATTCTTTGGCGAGATGTAGGATATTTAAAATATCTTCTTTAGAAATACTTTCAATATCAATAAGATGATTCATTATGCTTTAACCTTTTCTTCTCTGCTTCCGGGTTTAACTAAAGGAATTCCTTCTTTACACAACGGACAATTATCAGGTTCGTATACTACAGGGTCTATTTGCATTAATGATTTAATATTATATGGTGTTAGCCCCTTTGTTCTGTCTACAATACAACCAACTGCTACAACTTCAGGTTCATATTCTTTTATAGCTTCCATTGTTTCTTTTATTGTTCTTGCAGTTGTAATTACGTCTTCTATAATAACTACTTTTTCACCTTTATGAAGAGAATAACCTCTTCTTAATTGCATTATTCCGTCTTTTCTTTCAACAAAAAGATTTCTTTTTTTTGCATTTTTAGCAGTTTCATATCCTATTATTACTGCTCCTATTGCAGGTGCTACTATTGTATCAAATTCAACATCTGACAGTTTTTCCGCTAACATCTTGCCTAATTTTTCTGTTATTTCAGGATATTGATATAATTTAGCACACTGAAAATATATGTTTGAATGTAAGCCCGAAGTTAAACAAAAATGACCATGTAAAACTCCTTGTGCTTCTTCAAGTAAATTTAATACTTCATTACTCATTATTTCCTCAATTCTTTCTTTAATTCTTCTAAATCTTTAAATCCATTCTTTTTAATAAATTCTTCAAGCTCGATTACAAGTCTTCCCGCAATATCTGGATGAGTAAAATTTGCAGTTCCTATTTGTATTGCATCAGCTCCGGCAGAAAGAAATTCTAAAACATCTTCAAGTGTTTCAATTCCTCCAATACCTATTATAGGTATTGTTACCGCTTTAGATAATCTCATAACCATACTTACTGCTATTGGCTTAATTCCTATTCCGGAGTATCCTCCTGAAATTATACTTTTTTGTATTTCCCCGTTTATGCAGTTTATTTTTATGCTTGTTCCTTTTAGCGTATTAATCGCACTAATTGCATTTGCTCCTGCTTTTTGTGCTGAATTGCCGAGTTTTTCTATTGATGTTACATTAGGGGTTAATTTAACAATTAAATAGCCTTTGTATTCATTTCGTACTTCAGAAACTAATTCATATAATGAGTCTTCATCTGTTCCGAATTCAAGGCATCCTGATTTTACGTTTGGGCACGAAACGTTTAATTCTATTGCTTTTATATTATTTTGGTTACATATTTTGGCCAGTGAAATATATTCATCTATTGTTGAACCTGCTATATTTACAATAAAATCTATATTGTTTTCTTTTAAAACAGGAATTTTTGTTTCTAAAAATTTATCAATTCCCACATTCTCAAGCCCTATAGAATTTATCATTCCTGATTTTGTTTCTGTTATTCTAATATTTTTGTTTCCTGCTCTGGAATTTAAAGTAATAGCCTTGGTTACAATTGAGCCTAAAGATGATACATCTGTAAAATCTTTATATTCATTTGTATATCCATATGTTCCTGATGCCGTAATTATGGGATTTTTAAGTACTAATCCGTTTAAGTTTGTTTCTAAAATTCCTAATGTTGTTACCATACGACCTCATTTCCCAAAAATACGGGGCCGTCTTTACATACTGTTGCATTTATTACTTTATTATCTTTTTTAATATCTATTACGCAACCACGGCATACTCCAATTCCGCAAGCCATTACTTTCTCCATTGCGACTTGTGTTTCTATATTATATTTCATTCCCGCATTTGCAACTGTTTTTAAAACTATTGAAGGTCCGCAAGTGTATATTATTTCAGGATTAAACGTATTTATTAACACTCCCAAATAATTAAGTATACTCCCTCCTTCTCCTTTTGAACCGTCATCAGTGTATATTTTATCAAGCTTTATATTAAAAGGTATTTCATCTTTGTTTAAAAAACCGCCTGCCAATATATTTTCTATTCCTTTTTCATCAAGTTTGGTTTTCAAAAAATTCATTGGGGCGATACCTATTCCGGCACCTATTAATAAAGCCTTTTTATTTTTTATTGTAAATCCGTTTCCTAACGGACCTATTATGTCTATTTCATCTCCACATTTTAATGATTTTATATAATTTGTTCCTTTTCCTCTTTCTTTAAATAAAATACTGATTATATTTTCTTTATTTGCAAAAACACTAAAAGGACGTCTTAGAGTTAAACCGTCACAATATATTGTTATAAATTGACCGGGTGTTACTTCTATTCTTTCTGGTATTTCAATATCTATTACATATGAAGAAGCAGATACCTTTTCAATATTTTTTACTTTCCCTTTATATATTTTTTTTATTTTATCTTTAATCATTAATATTCCCTTGTTTTATTTGATTAAATAAAAAATGAGAAAAGCATTTTTGCTTTTCTCATTTAACAATATATTCAAATTTTATCAAATTATACTTCATGACTTTCCCTTACTTTCATGTATTATGAAACCAACTAGCCTCAAAGTCAATCAAAATAAATACATGTTTACAATCATATAAATAGTTCTTAACTATTACTCTACAGGCTAATTTGTAACATAGATTTTTATTATAAATTTATAAAGTATAAATTTTATGAAAGGTATTAATATGTTTTTTCATGAGGATATAACAAAAGATTTGTCACGAGGTAAAAAATTTTTTGAAGATATTATTTCTTTTACGGTCGGGCCTTTTACTCTTGATGAGATTATTGCAAATAGAGTTAATACAATCACTATTGTTGATGTTAGAGAATATAATGACTATATTGAAGGTCATATTCCATATGCTATTCATATTCCATATAAAGAAGCAAAAGACCATACCGATATGCTTGATAAGGACAAGGTAACAGTAATTTATACATATTCTGATTCTTGCCCGAGAGCATATAAAACGGCACTTGAAATAATAGAAAAACATTATCCTGCAATTATATTGCGAGGTGGGTTTAAAGAATGGAAAAAATTTGATTTTGATATTATAAAGTCTAATACAACTGATTATGAAGAATCAGATAAAAACGAATAAAAAAAAGGGAGATAAAATCTCCCTTTTTTATTTGTGACAATCACAATCTTGAAGTGTGATATATTTTATAAGACTTCTAACTCCAATTCCGACACCACCTTTTATTCCTTCTGAATTAGGTTTTTCTAAAAAGGCAGTACCTGCAATATCTAAATGCATCCAAGGAGTTTTTGATATAAATTTAGATAAGAAAATTCCTGCTGCTGAAGCTCCGCCCATTCTTCCGCCGGTATTTTTTGTATCTGCTATATCACTTTTTAATGTGTCTCCATATTCTTCATACATAGGAAGCTGCCAGAATCTTTCGCCCATCTTATTGGCAATTTTTATAAATTCGGCAATTTTTTCTTCGTTATTTCCCATTATTCCACTTGCAACTGTTCCTAATGCAACCATACACGCACCTGTTAATGTTGCAATATCTATAATTTCGTCTACGTTAAGTTCTTCTGCATAGGCTAGTGCATCTGCCAATGTTACTCGGCCTTCTGCATCGGTATTATCTATTTCTATACTTCTTCCTGTTTTTGAAATGATAACATCTCCGGGCTTATATGCGCTTCCTGATGGCATATTTTCGCAAGCTGCTATTATCCCGTGAAGTTCTATTTGAGGGCGTATTTGCGAAATTGCTTTCATTGTAGTAATTACTGCTGCAGCCCCTGACATATCATCTCTCATAGTCAGCATTGATGTAGGTGGCTTTAAATCTAATCCGCCTGCATCGAAGGTTATTCCTTTTCCTACTATTGCTATTTTTCTTACCGGATTATCTGTTTTATATTCCATATGAATGAGTTTAGGTTCATGTATACTTCCTTGTCCTACTGCAAGAAATGCATTCATTCCCATTTTCTTGATTTCTTCTTTATTATATACGGTAGTTTTTACTCCCGAATGTTCTTTTGCAAATTCTGCAAGTGTTTCAGGGTATAAATATTGTGATGATTCATTTATTAAATCTCTTGCCATATTTACTGAATTTGCAACAATTTTACCTAATTCCATTCCTTTTTTTGCACGTTCATATTTTTCATCATCTGTTTCACATATTATAAATTCTTCAATTTTATTTTCTTTTTTTGTTGTTTTATATTTATCAAATGAATATGTCCCGGATATTACTCCTTCTGTAATCATTTGAGCACAACCTTTAGGACATAAGCCTGCTATTCCTGCACCATGAAGTATTGATACTAATTTTTTTGCATTGTCATCATTCATTAATTTTCTTATTATTTTTGCATTTAAGTCTCTTATTTTAGATATTGTTAATTCTTGTTGTTTACCCAAGCCTGCAACAATAATCTTTTTACCTTTTTCTATTATTGGTAGTTCATATATGTCTGCAAATTTACCTTCAAAATTCTCTTTGTTTATTACGTATTCTGTTATAACATTATTAAATGCTTTATCTACTATGCCTGTAACTCCTCCCGGACTTTTAACTCCTTCAAATAGATTTACTATTATTACATTTGCTTCTATGTCTAATATTGATTTTTTTTCAACCTTAATTTCCATATTATTCTCCTTATTCGTTAAAATTATCATTAAATTTTTTTATCCATCCGAATATTACAGACAATTCGTATGGTTTTGGCAGATATAAATCTGCACCTGCATTTAATACAAGTTCTTTATCATGTACTGTTGTTGTAAATATTATATTTGATTTAAAATTTTCTGTTTCAAACTTTAAAGCTCTGCACAGTTCTAATCCCTTTAAATCTTCAGTATTTCCTGCGTCTAAAATTATTACAGATGGATTGTAATCTTTTATTTTTGATAATACTTCTTCAAATTCGTTTATTATTTTTACATTGTAACCTTGAAGTCTTGCGGTTGCTTCTAAAAGTATTGAAAGTGCTTCATCGGGTTCTATTATTAGAATATTATTGTTTTTTTCTTTCTCTTCTATTGCGTTATCGGCACTTATTTTAGGCCGTTCAATAATATAAGCCGAATTTGATTTATATTTTGCAAGCTTATGTGTTGATATTAATGAACTTATAACTTGTTTGATATCTGTATATTTTTTGTATTTATTGGAAATAACGCCTATGCTGGTTGAAACAAGATTTACTTTATTTTCTGCTTCATCATCTCCGTGCATAAACATGAAACCTCTTTTGGCATCTGTTTTTGAATAGAATTTTGATACAACTGTGTCAAAGGCATATACAAGATAATTCGCTATTTTTTCTGCTTTATCTGGTTTTGTTATTATTATAAAATCTTCTTCTGAAAGTTGACCTACATATTCCGTAGGTTCTATTGATGTTTTTATTATTGCTGAATATGTTTGAATTAATTTATCTGTTGCAAGCTCTCCGTATAATTCTTTATAAAATTCCAGATTATCAATATCAATAAGCATGATAGCCCATTCATCATTATTATTTAATACTCTTTTTATCATTTTATATGAAATTTTAGAATTAAAAAGCATTGTTTTTTCAGAAAAACCGTTTTCAATATTTCTTCTTATATGGGCTAAGATTCTGGCTTTAAATTCTTCCTGATTTATGGGTTCGCTTAAAAAATCATCTGCTCCCGAATCTAATATATCTATTTTATCTTGAATATGATTTGACTTAGATAACGCAACTATTGCAGGGCGGGTGTTATATGTTAATATCCTTATTTGTTCTGTTGCTTTTTTTATGTCAAAATCCAGACTGTCTGAAATTAATATTAAATCAGGTTCAAATGAATTTATAATATTTAATGATTGCGCAAAATCAGTTGCTATAAATACTGTTATATCATTATTTTCAAGGATTTTTTTATATTTTACCGACTGTTCTTTTCTTTTGTCTATTATTAATACAACTTTTACCAGCATATATTACTCTTTTATTTTTTTTATTCCGCTATCTTCAGGTGAAGCAGCTTTAAAAATAACTCGAAATTCACTGCCTGAGCTTGAACTTTCCACTTCTATTTTCCCGTTCATTTTTTCTGTTAATGTTTTTGTTATGTAAAGTCCCAGTCCGTTACCTTGTATTTTTCTTGTTAATGGGGAATCTATTCTTGAAAATTTATTAAATATTTTTTCCAGATTCTCTTGATTTATTCCGATTCCCTCGTCTTTTATACTTATTATTATAGTATTATTATCATAATTTTGCTTTATATTTATTGTTACTGTGCTTCCTTCTTGTGAATATTTTGAGGCGTTATCAATTAGATTTATCATTATTTGTTGAAATTTATCAGTATCTATAAAAATTTTGGGTAAGTTTTTATCAAAATTTAATATGTATTTGTGAGTTTTATATTGATTTTTTATCATCTGAACACAAGATTCAATTAAAGGTTTTACATCAACAGATTTATAAATCATTAGTTCTTTTTCTGATTGCATTTTTGATACAGTTAAAAGATTTTCTACTAAATTTATTAATCTGTTTGATTGATCTTTTATTATCAACAAAAACTTTTCTCTTTGTTCAGGGGTTAATCTGTCATAAGAATTTAAAAGTGTTTCCGCAAATCCTTTTATACTGGTTAATGGAGTTCTAAGTTCATGACTAACGGTAGAAATAAAATCTAAATGAGCCTGTTCTAATTTATTTATATTATTTTCTGTTGTATTTACCATAACTTATTTATTATATAACTGTTTTGTTAGTTTTGCTATAGCTGGTGTATGATTTGGTAATTATAACAGGTCAACATCTGAAGCTTTTAAAGGAACTCCCATTACTTTTTCCAAATTTGCTGCTGATACATGGTAGTTTAAAAGAGTATTATAATAATCCAATTGTGAATTTCTGTAAGTAGTTTCTGCATCTTTTAATTCTATTGCATCTCCTAAGCCTACTTTGTATCTGCCTGATGCTTGATCATATTGCTCTTTTGCTTGGTCCATTGAAAGCTTAGCGACTGTTATACTCTCTTGAGCATTTGTTAAGTTTAAATATGCTTCTTTTGTTTTAAAATAAACCGTTTGTTTAACATTTTCGTAATCGGCTAAATCTTTATTATATGTTGCTTTAGCTTCATCCATCTGCTTTTTTAATGATAACAGATTTACTGTTTGATAACTTAATTGAGCTCCGAATTGATATCCATAATCCGTATCAATTCTTTTTCCTCCTCTGGAATAGGAAGCAAATCCTGTTAAATCAGGGGTGAAAGCTCTTCTTGATGCTCTTACCAATAACTCGGATGCATCTGCTCTCTTTTTTGCAGCTAATAAATCGGGACTTGTTTCATAAGCAGTTTTTACCGCTTCTTCTATATTTATTTGATATTCTTTGGTTCTCAAATTATCAGTTACATCATAATCTGAATATTCAGGCATCCCCATTGCATTACTTAATTGAACATATGCAATTTTTAAAGTATTATTTGCTTGAAGTAAGCTTAATTTTGCTCTTCCCAAATTGTGTTCGGCAGTTAATACATCTATTTTTGCTTTTGTTCCGATATCATAATATGCTTTTGCTTGTTCTAAGTGCATTGTATAATCTTTTACCGTGTCTTCATATACTTTCACCTGTTGCTGGGCAAATAATAAATTATAATATGCTTGTTTAACAGTAAAAATTACATCATTTATACTTGTTTGAAGGTTATATTGTGCCGATTCATATGTCCTTTTTGCTAAATCAGCCTGAGCTTTTGTTTTCCCAAAGTCAAATAATAACATATTGCCTGATACTGTAGGAGTGTAAAACATATCGTATATTTGTGTCGGAAAAGCAAAATTTGACATTTGCATATCATTTCTTGAATAACTTATTCCTGCTGAAAAAGTAGGAAAATATGCCGCCCAAGCTTGAGCAATTCTGCTTTTATATATTTCAGCATTGCTCATTGCAGAATGTATTAAAGGATGTTTTTCAAGTGCTATTTTTACACAATCATCTACTTCTATAATTTTATTAGTATTTACACTTCCATGGTATGCGGTATCTATTAATACTTTTGATTCTTCATCTTTATTTACTGCAGACGTTTCACCATTTATAATATTATCTTCTTTTTGTTTTATAACTTTTTTTTCTGCTTTTTTTTGTTGTTTTTTTAATTTTTTTTGTTCCTTTTTTACAGAATCTATTGTTTTAATATTTTCGGTTTCTTCGTTATTTAATTTTGGTGCGGTTTTTGGTTTTTTATTTATTCTTTTTATCTTTGATAAAAAACTGTTTTCTTTTTTATTAGCATTTGTTAGAGTATTATTAATATTTTGAATATTTTCCAAAACCGGAGGTTGTTCCGTGAATATATCTTCCCTATACGGATTATCATCAGCAAATACTGGACTTGCCATAAATATAAATAATAATATAATTAATTTTTTGTTCATATTTTCCACTCTACTCTTATAATTATTTTCCGTTTATATTATTTCCTCTTTTTTGCATATTTTCAACAAAGGATTGAACTAAAACATAAAATACAGGAGTTAATATTGTACCTATTGTAGCTGCCGCAGTCATACCTCCAAAAACGGTTGAACCGACTGATATTCTACTTTGAGCCCCTGCACCTGTTGCAAATACCATCGGAAGTACTCCGAATACAAATGCTAAAGCCGTCATCATAATGGCTCTAAATCTTATCCTTGCAGCTTCTATTGCTGCATCTTCTATGCTTAATCCTTTATTTTCATGTAAATCTTTTGCAAATTCTACAATTAATATTGATTGCTTTGCCGCAAT
>CANQOM010000051.1 GCA_947625445.1 Candidatus Gastranaerophilales bacterium | reverse complement strand
GGTGATATTTGTCCGTTTTCATCTTGGCAAAATATAGATTTCATGCCATGAAATATTCCTATTCTACCTTTTGTTATACTTGCTGCATGTTTTTGTGTATTTATTCCCAGCCCTGCCGCTTCACATCCTATGAGTTTAACTTCTTTATCATTGATAAAATTATAAAATATTCCCATTGCATTGCTTCCGCCACCCACGCATGCTATTACTGCACTTGGTAATTTCCCTTCTTTTTCAAGTATTTGTTCTCTTGCTTCTTTACTTATTACACTTTGAAAATCTCTTACTATTGTAGGAAACGGGTGTGGTCCCATGACTGAACCCAATACATACAAGGTATCGTTTGTTCTTTTTGACCATTCTCTCATTGCCTCATTTACCGCATCTTTTAAAACCTGAGTTCCTGATGTTACTGCATTTACTTTTGCTCCCAATAATTCCATTCTGTATACATTAAGTGCTTGTCTTATTGTATCTTCTTTCCCCATAAATATTTCACATTCCAAACCTAATAATGCTGCGGCGGTTGCAGTTGCCACTCCGTGCTGACCTGCTCCTGTTTCAGCTATTATTCGGGTTTTACCCATATATTTCGCTAATAATGCTTGTCCGAGTACATTATTTATTTTATGAGAACCTGTATGGTTTAAATCTTCTCTTTTTAAGTATATTTTTGCTCCGCCTAAATCTTTTGTCATATTTTCTGCATAATATAGTAATGAAGGACGGTTAGCATAATTCTTTAATAAATCTTTTAATTCTTTGTTAAACTGTTCATCTTTCTTATAATATTCATAAGCTTTTTCAAGATTCTTTATTTCTGTCATCAGAATTTCAGGTATATATTGCCCTCCATAAATTCCGAATTTTGTTTGTGTCATTTTAGTTTCCTTTGTTTCTTATTAATTCTGTTATTTTCAATATTTTTTCTCTGTCTTTTTTTCCGTTTGTTTCTACACCGGAATTTATATCAAGACAATAAGGATTTACTTTTATCATTGCATCTTCTACATTATCAATGTTTAATCCGCCTGCAAGAAAAATCTTTTTATCTGTTTTGGGGATTAATCCCCACTCAAACGTTTTACCTGTTCCGCCTGCGCCGTTATCTATTAATATGTAATCGGCTTTTGTTTCTTCTATATTTTCGCTCAAATCTTTTTCTGCTTGAAATGCTTTAATAATAGGTATATTTATTCTTTTTTTTAATTCTTTAATATAATTATTATCTTCATTTCCGTGCAGTTGAATTATATCGATGATACCCTCTTTTACGGTTTTTTCTATATTTTCTATTGTATCATCAACAAAAACTCCTACACTTTTTATATTTTTATTTAATATTTGTTTTAAACTTATTGCTTTATCAAATGTTATTTTTCGTTTGCTTTTTGGGGCAAATATAAAACCGGCATAATCAGGCATAGCTTCATTTATATATTTAATATCTTCTGTACTTTGCAATCCGCATATTTTAATTTTCATTAAAGACCGCCTTTTAAAAGTTTTAGTTCTTTTATTTTATCTTTTGATTTCATAAAAGTTTCACCTATTAAAATAGCATTTACATTATTTTGCTTTAATTCATTTACTTGTTCTTTTGTTTTTATCCCGCTTTCTGATACGAAAATAATATTATCAGGTACATATTTTCTTAAATTTATGCTATTTTTAATATCAATTTTAAATGTTTTTAAATCTCTATTATTAACACCTATTATTCTTGCTTTTGCATTTATTGCCTTTTCTATTTCTTCTTTGTTATGTGCTTCTACAAGACAAGAAAGTCCGAGACTATCTGATATATTTATAAATTTTGTCAATTGTTCACTGTCAAGTATTGAACAAATTAAAAGTATAGCGCTTGCCCCGTGAATTTTTGATTCGTATATTTGTATTTCATCTATAATAAAATCTTTTCTTAAAAGTGGAATGGTTACTGTTTTCGAAATTTCATTTAAGTAATTTATGTTTCCCAGAAAAAAATCAGGTTCTGTAAGGACTGATATTGCATTTGCTCCTGCTTTTTCATACTCTTTTGCTATTTCAAGATATGGAAAATTTTCTGCAATTATTCCTTTTGAAGGTGAAGCTTTTTTAATTTCACATATAAATGATACATCATTAATGTTTAGGGATTTTTCAAAAGGAAAATTTCCTCTTTCCATATTAAAAGCAGATTTTTTTATTTCTTCAAACCTGTAGATTTCTTTTAACTTATCCACTCTTATTTTTGTTTTTTCTACTATATTTTCAAGTATATTCATTTATTCCTCATTTGATATTTCAATATAATTATTAAGTTTTTGGAGTGCTTTCTTTGAATCAATTATATTTTGAGCTAATTTTACGCCTTCTTGAATAGTCAGAACAGTTTTATATGTATAAAAAGCTAAGGCACTGTTTAAAATAACAACATCTCTTTTAGGCCCGACTTCTTTTCCGTTGAATATATTTTTAATAATTTCTGCATTTTCAAATTTATCACCGCCTTGAATATCGGATTTTCTGCATCTTTTTAATCCAAAATCTTCCGGTTTTATTATGTAATCTTTTATATGAGAATTTCTTCCTTCGGAAATGTAAGTTTCATCTGTTAATGTTGCCTCATCTATTCCGTCTTTTCCGTGAACAACGAGTACATTTTTCACCCCTAAGTTTGATATAACTTTGCATAGTGTATTTACCAATGATTTATCATAGACTCCGAAAAGTTGTGAATTAGCACAAGCAGGATTTGTTAAAGGTCCTAATATATTAAATAATGTTCTAAACTTTAATTCCCTTCTTACATTTAGTGCATACTTCATTGCCGGATGATGATTCTGAGCAAACATAAAACATATATTTAATTTTTTAAATATATTCTTTTCTTCTTCAACAGTCTTATTTACATTTATACCTAAAGCTTCAAGAACATCTATTGAGCCGGATTTACTTGTAAGTGCTCTGTTACCGTGTTTTGCTATAGGCACTCCTCCTGCAGCTACAATAAAAGCGGTTGTTGTTGAAATATTAAACGTATTACTCATGTCTCCGCCTGTTCCGACTATATCAAGGGTTTCAACATTATTGAGGTCTGTTTTAATACATTTTTCTTTCATAACTTCTGCGGCAGCAGTTATTTCATCAACAGTTTCCCCCTTAATCTTAAGAGCAGTCAAAAATGAAGCTATTTCTATTTCTGTTGCTTCTCCTTGAGTTATTTCATACATTACGATTTTTGCCGTGTTATAATCAAGATTTTTACCTGATATTAATATTTTCAATGCTTCTTTAATCATTTTTTACCGTTTCTAAAAAATTTTTTATTATTGTATTTCCATAAGGAGTCAGAATTGATTCTGGGTGAAATTGAAGCCCGAATACATTATAATCCTTGTGTTTTACTGCCATTATAACATTATCATCGGTTTTTGCTAAAACAATCAAACACTCAGGCATATTATTTGTGTCTGCAACTAATGAGTGGTATCTTGCAACTTTAATTTTGTCAGGTAAATTTCTAAAAATAGGATAATCGGTATTTATTTTAATTTCTGATGTTTTGCCATGCATAATTTCTTTAGCATAGGTTATTTTAGCTCCGAATACTTCACATATAGCCTGATGTCCGAGACATATCCCCAAAATAGGTTTTTTATTATAAAAATATTTAATAATATCTTCGCAAAAACCTGCATCTTTTGGTTTGCCGGGCCCCGGGGAAATTATAATGCTTTCCGGATTGATTTTTTCAATTTCTTCAGGTCTTATTTCATTATTTCTTATTACTTTTATATCAGGGTTTATTTTCCCGATTGCCTGATAAAGGTTATATGAAAAACTGTCATAATTGTCTATTAATAGTATCATAAAACCTCCTGTGAAATTTTAAGTGCATTCATTATTGCTTTTGATTTGTTTGTACACTCAATGTATTCATTGTCAGGTATACTGTCATATACGATACCTGCACCGACTCTAACAAATACTTTGTTATTCTTTTTAAAAGCGATTCTTATTCCGATACAGGTGTCAAGATTGCCGGTGAAATCCAGATATCCTATAGCTCCGCCATAGATTCCTCTTTTGTTATTTTCTAATTCATTAATAATTTCAAGTGCCCTGATTTTAGGAGCACCGGAGAGTGTTCCTGCCGGTAATATAGAACCTATTGCATCCAACTGACCCATATTATCTTGTATTTGTCCTGATACTGTAGAACCTATGTGCATTACATGTGAAAATTTTTCAATAGACATATATTTTTCCACTTCAACAGAACCGAATTTAGATATTTTGCCTATGTCATTTCGTCCTAAGTCAACAAGCATGTTATGTTCTGCTAATTCTTTTTCATCTGAAAGTAAATCTTTTTCAAGTGCTTCATCTTCTTCTTTTGTTTTGCCACGTTTTCTTGTTCCTGCAAGAGGGTATGTATACAGTTTCCCGTTTTCCAATTTAACAAGTGTTTCAGGCGAAGCTCCGGCTATTTCTAATTCTTTGCTTCCGAAATAAAACATATACGGTGATGGATTTATTGTTCTTAAAGTTCTGTATGTATTTAATAAATCTCCTTCATAATCTGCTTCAAATCGGTTTGACAATACTACCTGAAAAATATCACCTTCTTTTATATAATGTTTTGCTTTTTCTACCATTTTACAATACTGGTCTTTATTAAATAAAGCTCTAAAATCTGATTTTAATTTTCCACGTTTTATCTCATATTGCTTACCGTTTTGTATTAAATCTTTCAACCGTTCTAATTCTTTTGTGGCTTTTTCGTAATTTTCTTTTAAATTATCTGTCTTTATATTTACAATCAGAATAATTTTATTTCTTACATTATCAAATGCTATGACTTTATCAAATAACATTAAATCAACATCATTGAAACATTCATCATCTTTTGCATCTAAATTTAGTTTATCTTCAAAATATTTAATAAAGTCATAAGCAAAGTAACCTACGAGTCCGCCGGTAAATGTTGGTAAATTTTCAAACACCGGACTTTTGTGTTCATCAATTATTTGTTTAATGTATTCTTGAGGTTTATTTGTTTCAATTTCTTTTATGGAATCTTTTGATTTTATTTTTAAATGGTTATTTCTGCATGTTATTTCCAATGATGGTTCAAAACCCAAAAAAGAATATCTGCCGATTTTTTCAGCTTTTTCAACGCTTTCAAGTAAAAAACAATGTTCGTCTATTTCTTTTAATACTCTTAAAACCTGTATTGGAGTAGTAATATCTGAAAATATTTCTGTTGATAAGGGGATACAATTATAATTTTCTGATAATTTTTCTATTTCACCATAGCCGGGTGTAAACATATTTTTTCTCTCTTTCTATATAAACACAGTAAAACGAATGTAGATTTTTGTAAATATACAAAAACCAACACAAATAAGGGCACAACAATATTGCCCCAACATGTTAACATATCGTAAATAATTAATTATTTACGATTGTTAACCCTAACCGGACACCAGGCAAATTCTTTTTTATCAAAAGAGAACCATTTATTTAAAAGGCTTATAATTTGTTCTACAAAATTTATTATATTTATATTCATATTTTGTAACTCCATTATACCTTCACTTATTTTCTGTTATTTTACACTATATTTTTCTTTTTTTCCAGTGTTTAATTTACAATTGTTAAAAATTGAGAATTTATATATAATTATTATATGCAAAATTTCGATTGAAATAATGAAAAATTTGCCAAAATAGATTGGATGTTATTATGAATTTTGATTTATATTTTTTGAAGGAAACAATACCTATTATTTTAATTTTCATACTAATTTCTGCCAAAATAATGTTTGGAAAAAAGTTTAACAACTGGGCATTTTGGATTTTATTATCAGTGTGTTTAATTTATACAATTTTTGTATTATCTGTTGCGATGTACATGGTATTTTCACTTCAAGGAGAAATAAAACCAACTATAATTCAGAAAATTAATTCATTTGTCGGCCCTTTTATGTTTGAGTTATATAAGTTTTTAAATTATGTATTAGCTATAATGCTTATTATCAGCTCAGTCGGAAGCATTATATATTATCAAAAAACTAAAAATAAAGATATTTTTAAAAGGTATTTAATTAATTGTTTGATTATTTTATTTTTATTTATTGGTGGATATCCTGTATATTTTTTATCTAAAAATGATAAGTTTGAGCCCTATCAAGCACTTGAAATATCTACGAATATGTCGATAATCCCCGGGTTAAAAGGATTTTTAGCCAGTATTACCAGCCTTGAAATAGACAGAAAGATTAATAGTTTGATTTATAATCAGAAAGTGCCTGATTATTCTTCTAATGAAATTCAAAATCTCGTAAAGAAAAGTCAAAAATATAGTAACTTATATGCAAAATTAAATGGAAACAGTAATTTTTTAATTCTTTATCTTAATTCTCTTCGTTATAGGGATTGTGATACTGCTGAATATGCAATAAATCAAATTAAAAATAAAGGGCTTAAAAATCCTGAAAAATATTATGCAGAAATTTCTATTTGTAGAGGTGACTATTATAAAGCATTGAAATATGCTAATCAAATCAAATTAACAGATAATACATCTAAAAAATCTAAATTTTGGCTAACGGTAAAAATACTTATAAAATTAAAAAAATATGATTTAGCGTTAAATATTTTACAAAATGCCCCTGAACAGTTTAAAGAACATAGTTCATATTATAGAGCTATGATTTTTATTTATTATAAAAAAGGCAGAGCCGATATATCCTCTCAATATTTTGAAATATTAAAAAGAGGAAAATATGCTCCGCAATATATACATAAATATAATACATTACCGGAATTTATCGAACATATTGATAATTTTAATTTAATTATTTAACTTAGTGTAGCAATTTATTTTATCAATATTTTAAATATAGCTTTTTTTACCTTTTTAGGAGTATCTATGCATAAAGCGGGCATGTGAGCATCTTCAGGATAAAAAATCAAAAATGATTTAGTATCTGCCTTTAATTTATCAACATTTCCATTCAAAAACATTACATCTTTTTCGCTATTATATTCTTCTGATATTGTGGTATTCTCTATATTTGTATATCCCATATATTCTTCAGCAGAAATAACTACCTGAATATCAATATATTTTTTATGTGCTTCAAGTTTTTGTATTGGTTTTGTTTCGTATTCATTTAAGTTAAAGAATATTTCATCACCTTTTATTGAATGTTTTCCTAATGGCATGTTTTTTAAATCATGCTTTTTTAAATAATCAAAAACTTCTTTAAAATCAGAATTTAATTTAATATATTTATCACTATTGGCTAAAGCATCTATAATCATTGGTTTATCTCCTTTTTGAATAATGTAACATAAAATTTAACAATTGTGAAATAAAAAGGCAATTTTTTTAACTAAAAAAACTTTATTAATGTATAGATAGTTTTTAGACTTTTATCTTACGGGAGAACATATGAACGAATTACAGTTAAATGCAGTGTTAGGAACAACTACAGAACCATTAAGAAACAGATATGATTTATCTACAAGAAAACAAAGAGAAGAAATTCAAAGAATTGTAAGAATCTTTTTAATTAATGATGAACAAAAAAATAAGCATAAAATGTTAGCAATCAAAAATCTTGCAACAATGAGAATTGTATTTAGCAATAATTAATTTTATTTTGGTCTGTATGCTTGTTTATATGTATATTGTTGAGTAAACCCTAAAGAATTATACATTAAATAAGCAGACAGATTATCGGAGTCGCAGCTTACATTAAGTTCTTTTAAGCCCCAGCCTTCTGAAAGAGCAGAGTTTAACAGATTTTCAATAACTTGTTTTAAGATAATTTTTCCAAACCCTTTGTGACGATATTTTTTCAAAATAGCGCTTATAGGAATATTAGCAATCTTGTCATTTGTAAGGTTTACAAAAATAATACCTACCGGACGGTTTTTATATAATAAAACTTTTGTTATTTCCGGTAAAAATTTTCCGTAGATGTTTTTTGTAATTTTTTCAACTATATCCAAAGAGCCTTTCTGAGTTTTAAATCTTTCGTCAAATAAAGCATCAGTAGAATCTTTAAAAGAATTATTTATTAACGATGAAATATCTTTTGTATATGATTCTTTCCAATTTGTTATTGTAAAGTGGTTGGGAAGTTCCGGAACAAACATCTCTTTTGCTTTGTTTATTGAATTAACATCCGATAAATTGAATGACATAACAGCGGTATTTACTTCTTTAAATCCGTATTTTAAAATCTCAGAGGCGAATTGTCCTTGTTTTCCAAGCATTGGGTATATGACAACTTTTTCTTTTATTAAATATTTATTTACCTCTATAAATTTTTCCAATAAAAGTTTTCTTTTGGCATTAAGATTTTCATTACCTAAACAATGGATTATGTTTAATTCCAGTGCTTCCGAAATCATGGTTGTATAGACTAAAAATCCTGTAGGTATAGAATCTTCAAATAATATTAAACAATGAATTAACCCTTTTTCTATGCTCTTAACGAAATTATCATAATCTAAAGGACTAAGTTCAAAATTGTAATCATTCACTGCATTTTTAACGAAATCGTTATAAACACCTGAAAATATTCTATAATATTCTTCTTGATATGCTTCTACCTTTGATAATGTTATATTTGCCATAAAAATCACCTTCTATAAATCAAGTAAGTGTTCCATTTTATCTGCTTTTGTATGCATATATTTTTCATTATATTTATTGAGCGGAGTTTTTAATGCTATTCTGTCTGTAATTTCCAGCCCGTAACCCTTCAGGGCAACTATTTTGGTAGGGTTATTGGTAATAAGTTTAAATTTTGTATATCCCAGGTCTCTTAAAATTTGAGCTCCCGTTCCGTAATTTCTTAAATCCGGCTTGAAACCAAGTGAAATATTAGCTTGAACCGTATCTTGACCTTCTTCTTGAAGTGCATATGCTTTTATTTTATTAACAAGTCCTATTCCTCTTCCTTCATGTCCTCTTATATAAACAAGAGCGCCTTTTCCATATTCTTCTATGAGTCTTAAAGCAGATTCAAGTTGATTTTGGCAATCGCATCTTTTGGAATGAAAAACGTCTCCTGTTAAACATTCAGAGTGTACTCTTACCATAGGAATTTTATCAGAACCGTCATCTTTTACTATTGCTATTTGGTCAATTCCTGTTAATTTATTGATATAACCGTATACCTTAAAATCTCCGAAATCAGAAGGCAGATTGGCAACGGCTTCTCTTTTCATAAACATTTCTTTTTGTAGTCTGTATTCAATCAGTTGAGCAACTGTTATAAATTTTAAATTATGTTTTTTAGAAAATTCAACAAGATTATCACGTCTTGCCATAGTACCATCTTCGTTTACTATTTCGCATATAACCGCAGCAGGAGTTAACCCTGCCAGCCTAGCCAAATCAACAGATGCTTCTGTATGTCCGACTCTTTCTAAAACCCCGCCTTGTCTTGCTATTAAAGGGAAAATATGTCCGGGGCGTGATAAATCAGTAGGAAGTGCATCGTTAGCTATTGCGACTTCTATTGTTTTTGCTCTGTCATAAGCACTTACACCTGTTGTCACCCCAAATTTTCTTACTGCATCTATACTTTGTGTAAATGCGGTACCTTTGGGGTCTGTATTATGGCTCACCATTTCTGACAAACCCAGTTTTTCTGCCTTTTCTCTTGTAAGTGCCAAACAGACAACCCCTTTACATTGTGAAATTAAGAAATTTATTATATTCGCA
>CANQOM010000050.1 GCA_947625445.1 Candidatus Gastranaerophilales bacterium | reverse complement strand
AAAATAACTTTCAACAACTGCTCCTTTTAATTAGGTGCAGTTGTTTTTTACCCGCTATTAAGGCGGGTTTTATATTGAATCAGGTGTTGCAACCTACCTTTTGCTAATTCAAAACCGTAAAATTGCTCACCTTTCAAAAAAATTCACTCGCAAATTTATACTCACATCTTAGGAGTACCCGTAAAAATATAATCGGATAAATTCATAACGGAGGATTAAAATGCACGACAAATATGCACAAGTTAAATTGATTTCTAAACCTGAAAATATGTTAAGAACAATATATACCGCTTGCAGAACATGCTACAGTGCTGATTCTCCAATAAACATTTATGATTGTGATAATGCGCAAGATAACGAAAAAATGCTTAAACTGATAGAACGTGTTATTTCCTCAGGGCACTATAGCACAATTGAACATATTCAAGTAAGTTTTGCCATTTCAAATATTTCAAGAGCATGCTCACATCAACTTGTAAGACACAGACATATGTCTTTTTCGCAAAAATCTCAAAGATATGTTAAAGAAAAAGAACAGTTTGAATACTTAGTTCCTGATACCATTGAAAACAATCCTGAACTTAAGGAAAAATTTGATGAATTTATGGGAAAAATATCTGACTTTTATATAGAATTAACTCAAAACGGAATACCTGCTGAAGATGCACGCTCAGTACTTCCAAATGCAGCATCCACATCAATGGTGGCAAGTTTAAATTTGAGAGAATTAATTCATTTGGCAAACCTCAGACTTTGCACAAGAGCACAAAAAGAAATTCGTATTTTAGTTAAAAGAATGTGTGAGGCTTTAACCCAAGAAGAACCTTGGCTTAAGAACTATCTTGTACCAAAATGTGAACGATTCGGATTTTGCGATGAAGATAAATCTTGCGGAAGAAAACCGGTAAAAGGAAATTAATTATGAAAGACATGTTGGATAAAATTCTTCAAATTGAAAGTAAATATACAGAATTAGGTGAAATTCTTTCTGACCCTGAAGTAATTCAAGATTATAACAGGTTTAAAACTCTTTCAAAACAAAGAAAAGCAATGGAAGAAACTGTTGAAGTATATCATAATTGGAAAGATTGTGAACAGGCAATAAAGGATGCTCAAGAATTATTGAAAAGTGAATCAGATGAATCAATGCGAGAATTTCTTCACAACGAAATAACAGAAAATGAAACAAAAATGTCCGAGCTAGAAGAGAGAATGAAAGTTCTTTTATTACCAAGAGATCCAATGGATGATAAAGATATTATGCTTGAAATAAGAGGCGGAGCCGGTGGAGATGAAGCTAATATATTTGCCGGTGACTTAATGAGAATGTATTTAAGATATGCAGATAAGCAAGGATGGCAAACACAAATTTTAAGTAAAACCGATTGCGAAGCAGGCGGGGTTTCTGAAGTAATTATTTCAATTAAAGGAGATAGCATATATTCTAAATTAAAATATGAATCCGGAGTTCACAGAGTACAAAGAGTACCTGCAACAGAATCACAAGGAAGAGTTCATACTTCAACGGCAACAGTGGCAGTAATGCCTGAGGTTGATGATGTTGAAGTAGAACTAAATATGAACGATATTGAAATAACAACTGCACGTTCAGGCGGAGCAGGCGGGCAAAATGTTAATAAAGTCGAAACTGCAGCAAGAGTCTTTCATAAACCTACAGGAATTATGATTTTCTGTACCGAAGAACGTTCTCAATTGCAAAATAAAGAAAGAGCACTTCAAATATTAAAGGCTAAATTATATGACATGGAAGTGCAAAAACAAATGAAAGAAGTAACTGATTTAAGACGTTCACAAGTAGGTACAGGAGACCGTTCAGAGCGTATAAGAACATATAATTTCCCTCAAGGAAGATTAACCGATCACAGAATAGGACAAAATTTAAATGTTTGGACGGTAATAGAAGGTGATTTGGACGAACTCATCAACCTTTTGATGATGCATGACCAAAAATTAAAATTGGAAAAATTAGCTGAAATAAATTAGCAAAAAAAAATTAATTTGAACTTTAATGCTGACAAAGAAAAAGATAAACAAAGGGAAACAGTGTTGGAAGAAGTATACAAACATTACCCTGTCATGGCAAAAGAAGCAACTGATGCACTTGAATGCACAAGTTCTAAATTATATATTGACGCCACTTTAGGAGGTGGCGGATATAGTGAATTGATTTTGCAAAAAATTTCTCCCGATGGAAAATTAATATCTTTTGATGTTGATATTGATGCTATAAATTACTCAAAAGAAAAATTAAAAGATTACAAAAATTTAACAATTGTACACGATTCATATACAAACATTAAGAAATATTTAGAAAAAAATAATATACATGAAATAACCGGCGGGGTAGTATTTGATTTAGGAGCATCAACCCCCCAACTAACTTCTAAAAAGAGGGGTTTCAGCTTTTTAAGCGATTCAAAATTAGACATGCGCTTTAACCAATTCGGTGATTTATCAGCTTATGATGTAGTTAATGATTATAAAGAAGCTGAATTAGTAAGAATATTCAGTGAATACGGTGAAGAAAGATTTTCCAAAAGAATTGCAAAAAAAATAGTAGAAACAAGAAAAACAAAAAAAATTGAAACCACCAAAGAACTTGTTAATATTATATTTGAGGCAACTCCAAGAATAAAATCAAAAATTCATCCGGCAACAAGAGTTTTTCAGGCAATAAGAATTGAAGTTAATCATGAACTTGACAATATAAAAAATACATTAAATGATGTGCTTACATTATTATCAAATAATGCTATACTATCAATAGTAACATTCCATTCTTTGGAGGACAGAATAGTAAAACAATTTTTCAAATACTATTCAAAAGAGTGGACAGGGGAAAAGAGTAATTTCGATTACAATCCGCCATTGTTAGAATTGGTTAATAAAAAACCCATTTTGGCATGTGAGAGTGAAGTAAGAGAAAATCCACCGTCAAGATCGGCAAAACTTAGAATTGCAAAAAGAATAAATAAGTAATTAATAGTCATCAGGAGAGGCATCGTTGAGCAGAAGTTCAATAAAATACATAGATAACACTTATCTTTACAAACAAAAACAAGCAGTAAGACCTGTTTCAAGTCCGGTAATTTACGGTTCTTTTCCTAAATATGTTCACAAAAAGAACCCTTCTGAAAAATTAAATAAATTTTTAAATGTTACTCTTATTTTACTTACACTTCTTGCTTTAGTCAGTTACTACTTTGTTTCTGACAGTGAAAAAACAATGAATGTTTTAGGGCATGAAATAGTTTCTTTAATAAATGAAAATATTGAACTTCAAAATAAATTAGATAATTTAAATTCTTTTAAAAAAATGGATTCTGTTATCAGTACCAATACTTCACTGGATACGGCAAGAATGGTAATGGAAATACCTGCTGCTAAACTTAATAGCAATTCTAAAGAGCCAATAATGCCTGTTAATTATTACTGGTCAATCGGTTATTAACTTTAGTTAAAATATTTAAAGAATTTAAATATTATGCTAACCTTTTTATAGGTGAGTTTTTAATGAATAAATACAGTGAAAAAAACAGATTAAAAAGAGTAGAATCACGCATAAAAATTGTGCATATATTTTTACTTATATTTTTTACCATATCGATAATATACCTGTTTATGTTGCAAATATTAGACTTTAGGCATTATCGACATAAAGCGCTTAATCAAAGATATAGTAAAAACTTCATAATGAGAGGGCCAATAGTAGACAGAAACGGTGTAAGACTTGCATCAGATACTACTTCATACAACATATATGCTCACAGAGAATATTTTGATCATACACCTGAAGAATTGGCTAAGATTCTTTCTCCATATTTAAAAGTTTCTGAAAAATCAATAGTATATTTAATAAATAAAGGTGCAACAGTAATACTGTTAAAAAAAGATTTAGACCGTGAAACAGCAGAAGCCATTAAAAAATTGGGATTAAGAGAAATAAGTCTGGATAAAAAAAATGAAAGAGTATATCCACAAGACGAGCTGGCTGCACACATAATAGGTTATTACAACCCGGATGCAGATACTGCTTCAGGCGTAGAATTATCAGCAAAATCAAAATTAGCCGCAACAGAACATAAAATTGAAGTTCAGAGAACTCCACGTGGAGATATAATTTATGAAACCCAAACAGACCCTGTATCCGCTTCAACTCCACAAGTAGGTAAAACCGTCACTTTAACAATTGATTCAGCTATTCAGCATGTTTGTGAACGTGAATTGCTAAATATGATTAATGAAAGACAAGCATCAAGAGGTTCAGTTATTGTAATGAATCCTAAAAACGGAGAAATTTTAGGATATGCGGTATACCCGAGATACAATCCGAATAATTATAAAAAAACACCTGCTATACTTTTAAAAAATTGGACCTTAACAGATGTATATCCTCCAGGTTCTACATTTAAAACCCTTACTGTTGCTGCAGGAATAGAAAGCGGTAAAATTACTGCCAGTTCAAAAATAATGGATACCGGGAAAATGCAACTTGGAAATTGGACTATTCAAAATTATGACTACCATAAACATCCAAACCCTGGCATGATTAACCTTGTATATTTACTTGAACACTCAAGTAACGTCGGAAGTGCAAATATAGCATTAAAAATGACACCTTCTGAATATTATAATATATTAACAAAACTCGGTATCGGCAAAAAAAGCGGAATTGACTTAGCCGGAGAATCATCAGGCTTATTACCCAAACCTTTCCAATGGGATAAATCAAGACAAGCAACTATGGGTTATGGATACGGAGCTTCGGTAACCGCAATGCAAATGGTATCTGCGGTCAGTGCATTAGCTAATAACGGTGTAAGAGTAACTCCTCACGTTATAAAATATTCACCCGAGGAAGAAGCACAAAAAATTCAACATATTCAGGCATTAAAACCTGAAACTGCTAAAACCGTTACACAGTTACTCGCAAAAAGTATATCAAACACAAAAACTCCTTTAAATCTTGATAAATACACAGTTGCAGCAAAGACAGGTACATCTAAAAAACCGAAAGAAAATTCTAAAGGGTATTCTAACAGTTTATATGCATCTGCTATCGGATATTTACCTGCAAGCGACCCACAAATACTTATTTATGTAGTTGTTGACTCGGCTTCTAACGGACCTGTTTGGGGTAATACCGTTGCTTCTCCTATATTTAAAGAAGTTGCCAACCAATGTGCCAGAATTTTAAATATACCTCCGGATAAAAATAATGTAGAATAGTATTAGAATATGAATATGTAAAAGGTAGAAAAATATGCTTTTAAGTAACTTAATAAAATTGTTGGATGATTACAAGACAGAAAACTTTAATGATATTGAAATAACAGGAATTTCATATAATTCGAACCTAACAAAAGAAGGTGATATATTTATATGTATAAGAGGAGAAGCCTCTGACGGGCATAAATATGCTCAAAGTGCTATGGGAAAAGGAGCAAAAGCATTATTTTGCGAGGAAAAACTTAATATTAATCTGCCTCAAATTATTGTTAAAGATACAAAAAGAACTATGGCAAATATTGCTTCAGCATTTTACAATGAGCCTTCAAAAGAAATAAATTTAATCGGAGTAACAGGAACAAACGGAAAAACAACAGTTACACACCTTATTCAAAAAATTCTGGAAGAAAATAACGAAAAATGTGCTTTAATAGGGACTTTGGGATATAAATTATCAAGTAAAGATGAATACAAAGAGGCAAAGCATACAACTCCGCAACCTCCAGAACTTCAACATGATTTAAGAATAATGGCAGATAAAGGAATAAAAAATGTAGTTATGGAGGTAAGTTCTCACTCCTTAGAACAAAAAAGAGTAGGTTGTTGTGATTTTAACGGTGCAGTTTTTACAAATCTTACCCAAGACCATCTTGACTATCACATTACAATGCATAACTATTTTAAAGCCAAAGCAATTCTATTTGAAAATCTTAAAGAAGGTGCATTTGCAATAATTAACTCAGATGATGAATATGCTGATGATTTTATAAAGTCTGTACCAAAAGGGGTAAAAATCTTAACGTACGGTGTAAAAAATAATGCAGATATTAAAGCAACAGACATAGACTTTTCAATAGACGGGGCAAAACTAACAGTTAATTTTGATTCACATTCAGAGAAAATGAAGCTGCATTTAAACGGAATGTTCAGTGTATATAATGCACTTGCTGCATTCGCATGTGGAATAGCAATGAATATAGACTATAAGATTATAATTAAAGCCTTAGAGAATACCAAAAGTGTAGCAGGAAGATTTGAAATAGTAAGCAAAAAACCTTTGGTAATTGTAGATTATGCCCATACTCCCGACGGATTGGAAAATGTATTAAAAGCAGCAAGAGAATTAACACCAAAACAGGCACAATTAATATGTTTATTTGGATGCGGAGGAGATAGAGATACAACAAAACGTCCTAAAATGGGGAAAATTGCCGATGAACTTTCAGACAAAGTTGTAGTTACATCAGATAACCCGAGAAGTGAAGACCCTCAGCTTATTATTTCAGATATTATGACAGGTATTAAAACCGTTGATACACAAAGAATATTTGTAGAACCTGACAGAAGAAATGCTATAAAATTTTTAAAAACTATCTCAAAAGAAAATGATGTAATAGTAATAGCAGGAAAAGGTCATGAAGACTATCAAATATTAAAGAATGAAACAATACATTTTGATGACAGAGAAGAAGCAAAAAAAGTTTTTGCACTTTTATAAAAAAGAAATCGGAGGTTGAGTATGAAATTAACTGTTTTAGGACCGGGATGTTGGGGGTTAACATTAGCTTGGCTATTAACCGATAATTTTAATGAAATATGTGTATGGGGAAGAACTCAGGACTTATCTGACGAACTAAAACAGTATAAAAGAACAACAAAACCTTTAACCGTTGAACTTAATGAAAAAGTTGAAATAACAGATAACTTATCAAAGGCAATAGATGGCGCAGAAATAATTTTACTGGTTGTTGCAACATCAGGTATCAGACCGGTATGTCAACAATTAAAACAAGCAGGATTGAAAGAAAATCAAATCTTAGTTAATCTGTCAAAAGGATTAGAACTTCCTTCTTTAAAAAGAATGTCAGAAGTAATAAAGGATGAACTTCCCGAATCAAAACCGGTAATTCTTTCAGGCCCGACATTGGCAAAAGAGATTTTAAACGGATGTCCGACCGCAGCATCCGTAGCCTGTGAAGATATGAATATAGCTGAATTTGTACAAAAACATTTAACAGTTCCGTCCAAATTTAGGTTATATACAAACCCTGATGTTATAGGAGTTGAATTGGGAGGAAGCTTAAAAAACGTAATAGCAATAGCTTCAGGTTTTGCAGACGCAATGAATCTTGGAGACAATTGCCGAGGAGCTCTTTTAACAAGAGGAATGGCTGAAATTGTAAGAATTAGTATTGCTTTAGGTGCTCATCCTTCAACTTTATACGGTTTATCAGGTATGGGAGATTTAATTGCAACCTGCTCAAGTCCTTTAAGCAGAAATTACACAGTCGGTTCTTTACTTGGCAGAGGCAAAAAAATTGATGATATATTAAACGAACTTGGTTCTGTTGCTGAAGGAGTTAAAACATCTAAAGCATTATGTGAACTTGCTTCTAAGTTAAACCTTGAAGTTCCCGTTTCTTCAGCTATTTATGAAGCCGTTTATACTGATATTACTCCTCAAGAAGTATTGAATAAGCTTATGAACAGAAAACTTAAACGTGAAAATTAATTAAGATAATCTTTAAATTCTTTTTTATATACACGATAACCGCATCCGTCCGGCATATTTACATTCTTATATACAATTTTTTTAGGATAATTTTTGCATATTTTAGGTCGTTTTGAATATATCGCACACAAATTATCACTTTGTATATGTTTACATGAAAGAATTAAATTACCGTCTTCATCAGATGATTTTATATAAAAATTACGATAATACGGAATAAAAAATGACATTAATTTCAATTCTTTTTCATTTTTCAAACCGAAAGAATAAATATTTCTGCAGCAATTTCCGCATTTTATACAATTTCCTTCTATATTGTACCTTGTTTTTTTTACAACAAAATACGATAAAAGTTCATAATATAATGTTTTTATAAAATCTATAGACATTTGTTAACAAATTCGGATTTAGAAATATTTATTTGGTAAAATATTAATAAATAATATCATAATTTTAAGGTGAAATAAATGAGTCCTAAAAAAAGAAAAAAAGAAAATTCTTTTGTAACATTTATAAAAGTATTATTAATAACAATTGCAGCAATATTATTCGCAAGTTATGCAGCAATAAAAATGTATTTGAATGATTTAGAACCTATACCACAGTTAAAAAACTATAACAGAAATATAGTTACGCAGGTATACTCTTCTGATAATCATTTGATAAAAACATTCCAAACATTTCACTATGAAGAAGTATCAATAAAAGAAATTCCGCAATACCTGAAAGATGCGGTAATATCAACAGAAGATAAGAATTTTTATTCACATGACGGATATGATATATGGGGTATATGTCGTTCAATAATTGTAAACTTAGTAAATAAGAAAGCAACACAAGGCGCAAGTACAATAACACAACAATTGGCAAGGATTTTATTTCTATCAAACGAAAAAACAATAACAAGAAAAATAAAAGAAATTCAAGTTGCTGCAAGAATAGAAAAAACAATTTCCAAAGATAAAATATTAGAAATGTATTTAAATAATGTATATCTCGGTTCAGGAGCATATGGAGTAGGTGCTGCAGCTTCAACATATTTCAACAAGAATCTTTCGGAATTGACATTAGCGGAATGTGCGCTTATTGCAGGTTTACCTCAGGCCCCTTCAGTTTATTCTCCTTATAAAAATATTAAATTGGCAGAAAAAAGAAGAAATAAAGTTCTGAGAAGAATGTACATAATGAAAACTATTGATAAAGAACAATATCAGAATGCAATAAAAGAAAAAATCGTATTGAATAAGAGCGGAAATTTCTCAAAAACGAATGTTGCACCATATTTCATTGATTATGTATTAAAAGAACTTTCTGAATTGGGATTTGATGAAACAGAAATATCTCAAGGCGGTTATAAAATAATAACAACACTAAATTATGATGCACAAGTTGCAGCAAACAATGCAATAGCCAAAACAATGAAAGCATGGAAATTAACCGGTTCAAAGCAGCAAGCTGCATTATTCAGTTTTTCACCTGAAACAGGTGCAATAATAGCATATTGCGGGGGAAAAGATTATAACCAAAGTCAATATGACAGAGTTACACAAGCAATTCGACCACCGGGTTCTTCATTTAAACCTTTTGTATACGCTGCCGCAATACAAAAAGGATATCTTCCTACCGATATGGTGAGCGATTCACCCGTAACAATAGGAAATTGGAGTCCTCATAATTACGGAAATAAATATAGAGGAAGCATGCCTCTATATAAAGCTTTGGCAATTTCTTCAAACGTTGTAGCAGTTAAATTAATTCGTGATGTAGGAATTGATAAAGTTATAGAAATGGCTAAATCATTAGGAATAACAACCCCTTTAACAAAAGATTACACAATTTCTTTGGGCTCAAACGGTGTAAAATTATATGATATGGTTATCGCATACGGTACTTTTGCAAACGGAGGCTATAAAGTAAAACCTTATTCAATTGAAAGAATAGAAACAACAAGAGGTAAAGTAATTTATCAGGCAGGAAGAACAAAAATAACAAAAGTTCTCGATGAAGATACTGCA
>CANQOM010000049.1 GCA_947625445.1 Candidatus Gastranaerophilales bacterium | reverse complement strand
TGGATTCTGTTAAAGGTAAATTAGGTGGTTTAGGTTTGAATATTTTTCAATAGTTAAAAGTTACAACTCCCAAGTAATAAAAGACTTTCCTTAATAGGAAAGTCTTTTGTTCTATTAGTAATATTGCTTTGAATTTATTAAACAGTATGCCAGTCAATAGGTTTATCCAAAAAATTATTACATTGTGAAAAATGTTTGCAATTATTAAAGGAGCCGTATTTACCTTCTTTATTACAACCTAAATTTGAAGGGTGAGATGATCTTAAAACCAATACTTTATCAGAATTTAAATATTGTGAAAGTATTTTATTTTTGTCAAATAATTCATTAGCAGGATTTCCCCATAAAATAATTACCAATTTTTTATCTCTTTTTAAAAGATTTTCAATAATATCAATAATAACAGGTTTCCAAAATCCATATACGGTTTTATTCTCTTGATAAGTTAATGCTCTGTTTAGTAATAAAACACCTTGTTTTGCCCAGTATTCCAGGTTTCCGTATGTATTATTAATCCCTGTTTCCTGTTTTATTTTATTGAAAATGTTTTTAAGTGAATCGGGAACTACTCCGGATTTTGTAGAAAATGCAAGTCCATGAGCATGGTTTTCATTAGGGTATGGATCTTGTCCTATTATTAATACCCTGACATCTTCAAAATCAGTTAATTTTAATGCATAGAATATACCGCTTTGGTTTCCTTCAACAGGAAGTATTTTATTATTTTTTCTTTCTGAATTTATGAGTGATAATTTTTTTTCAATAACTTTTAAATCTAATACTCTGTCCCAGCCCTTATTAATTATAAATTGTGACATATTTATTCCCTTATTTACAGATAGCAAATTTTTATTTTTTTTATTTTAAAATAAAAGTATGGAAATAAGATTATTACAATCAAAAATAAATTTCAAGGCAAGTAAAATGCAAAAGAAAGAAGCAGAATATATTAACAGGAATCTTTTGTCAGGAAAAAGTGTTGATATTTTTTGTCATGTTGCTACAGATGAAGATTCTTTTAACAGTGCCAGAATTATGTATGATTACCTTGTAAATCAAGGTAAAGATGTTAGAATCATATGCAATAATGCTCAGGATAATTATGGATTTAACACTAAAAAATATAATGCAGTTGAATATTCTGACGATTTAAAAAAAGCAGATAAAGCGTTATGTTTGGATTTCTCTGAACCTGTCAGACTAAGAAGCAATACTTTAAAATATCTAAAATCGTATAAACCTAATGATATTTTTTGTATTGACCATCATGATTCTGCTGAGTTAATAACAGATAGTATTATTAATGAAAATTCCGAGGAAATAGCGGTACCTAAGAACGGATATATAGATGTAAATGCAAAGTCTACGGCATCTGTTTTAACAAGATTTTTTGAAGCGTTAAATATAAAGATGACAGATAATCAAAAGGCTGCGGCATATTGCGGAATGACTGATGATATGCTTAAATCCGGATTTTTAGAATTATCAGATTCAAAACTTCAGAAAACAGAAAACTTTTATAATAATAAAAAAGTAAAAGAAGTATATGAAAAAATTGAGTCTAATCTCAATGAAGATAAACAAAAAGAAATTATTCAACATCTTGATATTTTATCAAAATTAAACCCTCAAGAAGAAAATTTCAGAAAAAATTTATTTAAAAAAATCAGATTTACAAATAATAATGAATTTGCATATGTTGTCATTCCGCCAGACGATAAGGATTGGAAAAATATTGGCGGAGATAATTTTATTACCAGTAATATTCTGAGAGATTTCAGAATAAGAATAATGAAAAATGATTCAGAAGATAACTTTATAGATAAAGATTTATCGAAAAAATTATCAAGGATTAAGTCCATCGCAGTATTTTATCCTGACTATAAACGTGAAAGATACAGAATAAGTATACATTCAAAAGAAGATTATGCATTTAGATTAATAGAGTATAACAAACAAAATTATAATCCCGAATTAATAGCCGGCGGACATAAAAATCGTTCAGGAGGGAGTATGCCCGGACTAGATAAAAAACAATGTAATTTATGGGTAGAAAATTTTGTTAAATCTGCTGAAAATATTTAACGAAAAAGGTCTTTCAATTTGAAAGACCTTTAAATTATATGAAATTATTCTTCTTGTTCTAATTGAGGGTCGCCTTCTTTTTGAGGACCATTAGGACCTTTAAGCATATTTAATATTCTTGAAAAGATATTACCTGCGTTACTTTTTTCGCTCCATTCTTCATTTAAATTAAAGTCAAAATCTTCAAGATTAAAATCAGTTTCCGTATTGGTTTTATTTGAAGCAAATATAGAACCTTCTTTGTCAGGATCTCCATATTTTGATTTTAATTCTTCTTTTGCGTCTTCAAGTGAAATTCCATTTTGTGTTGCATACTGTTGTGCATATACATTCGGGTCTTGTTTTGTTTGGTAAGTATTTGATAAAAAGTTGATATTTGTCATAATTCTTTCTCCTCTTTAAATATCTATTTAACTATCTACACTTATATAAAAATGTTTTTTAAGAGGGAAATAATAGTCCTTCAGAACTAACTTGTATGTTTTAAGATAAAATAATATATAATATTTAATAGGAGAGTTTTTAATGGAACAAAAACCGCTATTTGAAAATATAAGTAATCAACCGTTGGCATCAAGATTAAGACCCAAAGACTTAGATGAATTTGCAGGGCAAAAACATTTGTTGGGTGAAGGGAAAATATTAAGGCGGTTGATTGAAAGTGATAATATAACATCTTTAATTTTTTGGGGGCCGCCGGGGGTAGGCAAAACAACACTTGCAAGAATCATAGCAAATAAAACACATTGTTCGTTTATTGATTTTTCGGCAGTAACAAGCGGTATTAAAGAAATACGAACAGTAATGCAACAAGCGGAAGAGAACAGATGTCTCGGTAGTAAAACCATTGTTTTTGTTGATGAAATTCATAGATTTAATAAAGCACAACAGGATGCTTTTCTTCCTTTTGTTGAAAAAGGAAGTATAATTTTAATAGGTGCTACAACTGAAAATCCTTCTTTTGAAGTAAACAGTGCTCTTTTATCACGTTCAAAAGTTTTCGTGCTTCAACCGCTTAAAACAGATGAACTTATTATGTTATTAAAACGTGCTTTAAAAGACGAAAGAGGATTCGGTAATCAAAAAATAACGATTTCTGATGAAATGATAAAAATGATAGCCGAATTTGCAAACGGAGATGCAAGATATGCATTATCTACACTTGAAATGGTTATATTAAACGGTGACATTAATGATAAAGATGAAATAACAGTGACAATGGAAACAATGGAACAATGTATTTCAAAAAAATCATTATTATATGATAAAAACGGAGAAGAACATTATAATATAATATCTGCATTACATAAATCAATGAGAAATTCAGACCCTGATGCAGCAGTATATTGGCTTGCAAGAATGTTGGAATCCGGAGAGGACCCTATATATATTGCAAGAAGGGTAACAAGATTTGCAAGTGAAGATGTAGGATTGGCAGATCCTCATGCGCTTGAAATAGCGGTTGCTGCATATCATGCCTGTCATTTTATAGGTATGCCTGAATGTTCAGTTCATCTTACCCAAGCAGTTATTTACATGTCAATGGCACCAAAATCTAATGCTATGGATGTTGCATATTTAAAAGCTAAATCTGATGCTATACATAGTTTAGCAGAGCCTGTTCCTTTGATTATAAGAAATGCACCTACAAAATTAATGAAAGATTTAAATTATGGCAAAGGTTATCAATATGCACATGATTGCGAAGATAAATTGTCTTCTATGCAATGTTTACCAGACTCTTTAGTTGGCAGAGAATATTATTTGCCTACGGAAGAAGGACTTGAGGCTAAATATAAAGCTAAATTGGAAAAGATTAAAACCTGGAAAAAAGAACATAAAAACTAATTTAAGTAATTTATATTATAAGAATTAATATATTTTATTTGACTTTGTTTTATTCAAATTGTTAAAATACAATTATCATAAGGTTAAAAGATAATTTCATATGGAAGATAAAGAGAAAAAAGTAGTAATAATTGGCGCCGGTCCGGCAGGATTAAGCTGCGCTTATTATTTACTTAAGTATACGGATATAAAACCGATAATCCTTGAGGAAAGTGAATATATAGGAGGTATTTCAAGAACTCATAATCACAATGGAAACAGAATGGATTTAGGCGGACATAGATTCTTTACCAAGTGTGAAGAAGTAATGAATCTTTGGACGGAAATTTTACCTGTAAAAGATGCTGAAAATGATGATAATGTTTTAATGAAAAGACACAGAATATCAAGAATATACTTTCTTAAAAAATTTTTTGATTATCCAATAAGCTTTAAGGCAGAAACATTTTTAAATTTAGGTTTTGTAAATGTATTTAAATCAGGTATTGATTATATATATTCAGCTTTATACAAGCGGAAAGAAAACTCCTTAGAAGATTTTTATATTAATAGATTTGGTCGAACATTATATAGAATGTTTTTTGAAGATTATACTAAAAAAGTTTGGGGAATCCATCCTAAAGATATAGCACCTGATTGGGGAAAACAAAGAGTAAAAGGACTTTCTTTGATTGGAGTTTTAAAAAATGCATTATTAAAACCGTTTATTAAAAAAGATAAAGTTGAGACTTCATTAATAGAAGAATTTTTATACCCTAAATTTGGTCCGGGGCAATTATATGAAAAAATGGCTGAACGGATTTTTCAAATGGGGGGGGGTAAAATTTATCTTAATAATAAAGTTATAAAGATAAATTTTGATGAAAATAAAATAACTTCTGTAATAACGCTTGATGAAAACGGAAATGAAAATTTATTTGAAGCAGATACAGTTTTCTCATCAATGCCTATAAAAGATTTAATAAATTCCTTTAATCAACCTGTAAATGATGAAGTAAAAGAAATAGCAAAGAATCTTCCTTATAGGGATTTTATGACTTTAGGACTTTTGGTTAATAAATTACAAGTAAAAGATAAGTTAAATTCAAAATTAATTCCTGATTGTTGGATATATATCCAAGAACGTGAAGTGAAACTCGGCAGATTGCAAATATTTAATAACTGGTCACCATATTTGGTGAAAGATAATGAAAATACTGTTTGGCTTGGGTTAGAATATTTTTGTTCTGAAGGTGATAGTCTTTGGAATATGGATGATAAAGATTTTATTGAACTTGCCTCGGAAGAACTCAGTAAAATAGGTATTATTGATAAAAATGATATTTTAGATTCTGTTGTGATTAGAGTAAAAAAAGCATATCCTGCTTATTTCGGTTCATATAAAAATTTTGATAAAGTAAAAAATTATTTAAATACTATAGATAATTTATACTGTATAGGAAGAAACGGCCAACACAGATATAATAATATGGATCACTCAATTTTGACGGGAATTGAAGCAGTTAAAGCATTTTTATCGAATGGAAATAAAGAAAAAGTTTGGAGTGTTAATACTGAAAATGAATACCACGAAGAAAAATAATTGGTTATCGGTTTGTTTCTTTTTACTGTTTTGTATATTAGCTTTTACAGTTTCATATTTTCATGAATGTTGGTTGGATGAATTACAGGCGTGGGCTATATCAAAAGAATCAATTTATAATATTCTGTTTGTTATTCCTCATATTGAATGTCATGTACCGTTGTGGCATTTAATATTAAAATTATTCTCACATTTTAACTTAAGTCATGAAATAGGATTAAAACTTCCCAACCTTTTATTTATGATAGCTACCGTATGGCTCATAATATTTAAATCTCCGTTTCCAAATATTATAAAATTAACTCTTCCTTTTACATTCTTTTTATTTTATCAACATACAATAATAAACAGACCATATTGTATATTGAGTTTGGGATTAATACTTTGCGCATATTTATATAAAAATCGTAATGATAATCCTTTTAAGTTCGTTAGCACATTAGCTATTACATCTTTATCAGGTGTTTTTGGAATGTTTTTATCTACCGGCATTATTTTAGCTTGGGCTCTTGAAATTTTAAATAAAAGAAATATTTTCTCTTTTTTAAAAGAATTTGTTAAAGACAAAAGATTCTTTGCTATGTTGTTAATTTTCTTTTTAAACCTTATTTTAACTTTTATTATATTCCCCTGTAAAGATGCTACTCCTTTTGATAATATCATCAAGACGGATATGACATTTAAATTTATTTATACATTCTTTGTTTTGCCTATTGATGCTTTATTTTATAATATTCTTCCTTGTCATGATATTTCTTTTTTTCATATCGATTTTAAATCTTTCATAAGATTTTATGATATTCCTAAAACAAATTTCTTTATAATTAAATTTTGGTTTGGTGTTTTATTAGGATTTATTGTTAATATAATTTTATTTTGTTATTTTAAAACCAATAAAAAATTATTATTATTTTCAATTCCCTATATAATGTACTTATTAATGTGTAGTTTTGGATATTTTTCATCACATCATATGGGGATTTTAACTATATTTTATATTTTTGCATTCTGGTGTACATATGATAATTCTAATAAACCAGAGTTGGATCAAAAGAATTATAAACTTAAAAGTGCTATAAATATTTTAATAATAATCTCTATAATTATGCAATTATATTGGAGCGTAAGTTGTATTTATAATGAAATAAAATATTCATATTCGCCATCAAAAGAGGCAGCCGAATTTATTTTAAATTATGATTTGGATAAATATAAAATAATGGCAGAATGGTTAAGAAGAGAATATCATTTAGATAAATCAACACATAAATATTCTTTTGGAAATACTTTCAAAAATATAGAGGAATTAGAAAAATATAACGACACTCAAGAAAAAATTTTAGATGAAGATTTAAAACTGCAATTTTGTGCTTTAGAAGTAATTGCGTATTTTAACAAAAATATTTTTTATAACTATAATATTGATAATCCAAAAAGACAATATTTAGAATTGAAACATACTTCAAAAGAAGAAAATGAACAAATAAAACAAAAATTGAAAGAAATGGGGAAACCCGATTTTGTTCTTGGTTCGGCTTATTTGCAAGATATATTTGATAATGAAAAAAAAATATCTAAAAAATATAAACTTTTAAAGACTTTTTCCGGTAAAGATATATTCAAAAATTACACAATTAAAAAAGAAATTAGACTTTTTATTAGAGATGATTTTTATGAAAAAGAAAAATACAAATTTAATAAAATCTATATTGATTTAGTTAATAATAAAATAACTAAGAAAAAATTTAAGCTAATTCAGAAAGATTATTAAATAAATATACTAATATAAATCTATCTTATTAATAATATTGGAAAGTATATTTTTGAAGATAAATTTCATAGAAATCATATAACAAGAAACCTGCGAACAATCAAACGATATAAGGATTATTGCTTCCCAACTATAAGTCTGAAAATATACTTGCAGTTTGATTATTTTGAACAGTTAGTTTGATGTTGCTATGACAAGTTTTTGATGAGTGTGTAGGCGTAAGCCATACAGACTCACATCAGGCGAGCAATAACTCTTTTGACAATTTTGTATAGAGTTGTGCGAAGCGTGAGAACTTAATATGGTTAAAACTATTGCATTATTTAACTTTTAAGTATTGTGCTTAAACCTAATCTTTTTTATTCCTCAATTCATTATATATTTCGCTCAGTAATAATTCTTTAACAAATTTAAGTTTATCAGAATTTTCAAACAGATTTTTAAAGAAAGCATCTGTTTCTTTATTTTCTTTTATTGCTTCTTCATATCTATTTATTGCAATTTCAGGAAATTTTTTCTCATAAAGCGTATTAAATGCGGTTTTATCTCCTTTTTTGCCTGCGGCTGATATTTGTTCATCATTCAATATATCCTGTTTGAAATCGTTTAAAACTCTGTCCAATTTTGTAAACGATGTTCCAAATTTTTTATTAAATTTATCAATAATTTCAGATAATGTGTCTTTTTCTTTGTTATTTCCTGCCGAGCTGCCTGACACGGGCGGAAGATATCCTTCTTGCTCTTGAAGAGTAATAGTTCCTTCGGCTGTTTTTTGCAATTTATAATATTCAAGTAAAAGTGCATCATTCAAATTAATTTTTTCCGGACTATTATTAATTATTGCTTTTGATAAATATTTTGTATAAACATAAAGTTTTTGCATATCTTTATCAAACATTCTTACTACTTGAATTACAAAAGAATAAATTCTGTTAAATGAGTGTAATAATGATTTAAACTCATCTTTTTGTTTATCATCTAAAGCCTCATATCTTTCTTGCGCAGGTTTTAAAATAGCCGATAGGGTATCAAGTGTTGGAATTGTTTTTTGATAGAATTTTTTAGCAAAATTTTCAACTTCGCTATATTGATATACATGAAAATCATCAAGTTTATTTTTTATTTTATAAATAGAATTAGGGTCTGTTTCTTTTTCTAAAACCGTTGTTTCATAATACGGTTGAAATGCTTGTCGAATTTCTTCTTGTGTATTTGCAAAATCAAGAACAAAAGTATCTTCTTTACCTCTTGTTGTCCTATTTAATCTTGATAGAGTCTGAACTGCTTTTACGCCGTTTAATTTTTTATCAACAAACATTGTATGTAATAGCGGTTCATCAAACCCTGTTTGATATTTTTCGGCAACAATAAGCATATTATAATCATCATGGAAATATTTTTTAAGTTGATTTTCTTTTATTCCGTTGATTTTTTCTTCGGTATATTCCTGCCCGTTATCTTCAAGACTGCCCGAGAATGCAACCAAAACATCCAAGTCATTATAATTATGAGCTTTTATGTAATCTTTAAAGGCAAATAAATACCTGACTGCGTGCAGTCTTGAAGCGGTTACAACCATTGCTTTTGCTCTGCCGTCTATTTTCTTTTTTGTAATATCTTTAAAATGTTCAATAATAATTGCTGTTTTTTGTGCAATATTATGCGGGTGCAGACTTTCAAATTTTGAAACCGCTCTTGTGGCTTTTGCTTTATCATATTCAGGGTCGCCTTTTATTTTTTTGGCAATCTTATAATATTGTTGATAAGTTGTATAATTTTGAAGCACATCTAAAATAAAGCCTTCTTCAATAGCCTGCCTCATTGAATATATGTGAAAGGCTCTATAAGTTCCGTCTTGTTGTTTTTCCCCGAATAATTGCAGGGTTTTATTTTTTGGAGTAGCCGTAAAAGCAAAGAAAGATATATTTTTATGAGTTCCATGGGTTGCTAATTCTTTAACCAAATTATCTTCATAATCTTCTTGGCTGTTTTCTTCTTTAGCTTCTTCTTGTGCGTATTGTTCCAAGAGTTCTTGAGTATCACCAAGTGCGACTTTTAATTTTTTAGCGGCAGTCCCTGATTGTGAAGAATGTGCCTCATCAACAATAACGGCATATCTTTTTCCTGTTGCTTCAACATCCTGATAAATATAAGGAAATTTTTGAAGTGTGGTAATAATTATTTTAGCTCCGTCATTTAAGGCGTCTTTTAGGCTTTGAGAACCTGTTTTAATTGGTCTTACAACACCTGCGGTATGGTCAAATTGATAGATAGTATCTTGCAGCTGGCTGTCTAATATTTTTCTATCCGTTACAACAATTACGGAATTAAAAATAATTTCATCATTTTTATCGTGTAAACTCTGTAATCTGTGGGCAAGCCAAGCAATAGAATTTGATTTCCCCGACCCTGCACTATGCTGTATTAAATAATTTTTTCCGCTTCCTCTTTCTTTTACATCGGCAAGTAATTTTGTAACAACATCAAATTGATGATAACGAGGGAAAATCATTGTTTCTTTAGTGCCTGTAATATTTCCCTCTTTATCTTTTATATCTTCTTTTTGCAAGTGCATATATTTATGCAGTATTTCCATTAAAGTATCTTTTGTAAGGACTTTTTTCCATAAATAAGATGTAATAAAATCATCTTCTATATTGGGGTTTCCTTTTCC
>CANQOM010000048.1 GCA_947625445.1 Candidatus Gastranaerophilales bacterium | reverse complement strand
CAATGCCGCATAACCGGCGGTGATGGGTTTGCTTTACCCGCTTGAATTTGTAGCTTAATTTTTCCTACAACTTTCTTTGCCATTTTGTTTTCTCCTTTCGTGGTAATGGCGGAATTTTACTTCCTTCCACTGTTTATTTTATTTTTGTTTTGTTTTGTTGTTGCCTCTTGAAATTCCTTCCCGCTCGGGTCTGCCACTCGTTTGGCTTTGCCTTGTCCTCGCTTCGCCCCTCGCTACCCGGACTTTTTGTCCGTCCGGAATTTCGCCTCTTGAAATTCCTTCCCGCTCGGGTCTGCCACTCGTTTGGCTTTGCCTTATCCTCGCTTCGCTTCACCCTGCGGAATTTCGCTATATTTTTTGTATTTGTTTGTATTCAAGTTCTACAGGTGTTTCACGTCCAAATATTGATACCATTGCTCTTAATTTAGACTTATCAGGATATACTTCAGTTATATCACCAATAAATTCAGAGAACGGCCCTGAAATAATTCTGACTTTGTCACCCGCTTTAACATCAAGTTCAACTTTAGTAACCTGATTTTGTGTTTTATGAATAATTTTCTTAATTTCGCTATCTTTAGCAGGAATCGGTTTTTTTGCAGAGCCTACAAATTTTGTAACACCTGCAGTGTGTCTGACTACGTACCAAGAGTCATCATCCATAATCATTTCCACTAACACATAGCCCGGGAAGATTTTTTCTTCTCTATCTGTTTTTTTGCCGTCTTTCATTTTAGTGACTGTTTTTTGCGGAACTTCAATTCTAAATATTTTGTCACCCATATTCATATATTCAATACGTTTTTCAAGGTTAACTTTTACCTTGTTTTCGTGTCCCGAATAAGTATGAACTATATACCATCTTTTCTTTGGAGCCTTTGAAGAATTAACCGAATCTTTAAATTCGATTTCTTTTTCCTGAAGAACTTCTTCTTTAGAAACTATACCTTCTTGCCCTAACTCCATGTCTGCAAGATGTTCTACTACTTCATTTTCGTTATTCTTTTTTGCCATTATTTTATTATTCCTATATTAAATCACTCGTTTATTTTTATATTAAATGAAATCCGTCAAGAATTGATTTAAAAATAATATCTAAACCGTATGTATATATCGTAAAAACGAATACAATAACAAGAACGGCTATCGTTTGCGCTACAACCTGTTTACGCTCCGGCCAAGTTATTTTACCCCATTCGGATTTTATTCCCTTAAAATATTCTTTGATTTTATTTGAGTCTGTCATTATTACCCTTTTATAATCCGCGCCCTGAAGGACTCGAACCCTCGACATCCGGTTTTGGAGACCGACGTTCTACCAACTGAACTAAGGACGCTTTTTATAATCCTTATTTTGTTTCCTTATGTAATACATGTTTTTGGCAGAATGGACAATACTTATTTAATTCCATTCTTTCTTTTGAATTTTTCTTGTTCTTTACTGTTGTATAGTTTCTTCTTTTGCATTCTTCACAAGCAAGAACTACCATTCTGTCGTTTTTTCCTTTGATTCCCATTGTGCTTTCTTCCTTATTTATAATTATTTGTCTTTACAATAGAAAATTATAGAATACAACTCTTTTCTCATATTCTACTTCTTTTGTGTTAAATCACAGTTAATATCATATCTTAAACATATTTTTTTTCAAACATGTATTTTCAAAAGTCAAAAATTTGTAACATTTAAAAAATCAAGAGATTTATATAGCAAAATCTACTAAAATATCTAAAACTGTCACCCTTGAACTTTACAAAACCAAATCATTGAGCATGTATCATTTCAAAGCAAAGTGTGAGCATTTTTATGGTTACTATGAGTAAGCTCAAGGTTGCAACATTAGATATATTGATTATCCTTCCATTATGGCTTTCATCATTGCTGCGACACCTAACTGTTGGTCTACGTAACCTGCGTTATAAACTCCGTCGGCTACATATTTACCACTCTTGTAATTTGATGTTCCAGCCCAAACATATGGAGAAACAACACCTTTATTATGGTAGCCCCAACCGTTATAACCTTCCGCATAATTAAGATAGTATTCTAAACTGCCATCATTTTCCATTGTAGCATTACCTTTTTCCCTGTTAATTGCATCTATAGCAGCTTCTGTCCAATCTTCAAAATAAACACCTGCAGGTTCTAGGGTTGTAACTTGTCCTAACTTTTCACCATTATGAAGATATGTACTAAAGTCACCTGATCCTTCTCTCCAGTGTATTGCTGCTATCAATTCAGCAGGCATACCTGTAGCTTCTGCAACTTCTTCATATTTATCTTTATTCTTTTCCCAATTTGATTTAAATGCTTCCATATCTTCTTCTTGAACACCGGATAGATTTAATTCTACCCCGCTAAAATCTAAGTCGCTTACAGAATTTTCACGTTTTGTTTCTTCAGCTTTTTTCTCATCAATTTGTTTATTAATACTGTCTAATTCGCTTTGTTTAGTATCTACTACACCTTTTGCTTTTTCAGCTTCAGTATCTTTTACTGTTTCAGTATTTTCTTTTGCTTCATTATATGCATCCATAGCTGCTTTAGTTTCAGGTTCGCAGTTTTTACTTATTTCTTCTTCAATTTGAGCTTTTGTTTCATTTAGGTCTTTTAAATTAGATTCAATTGTTTGTAATTCTGATTCAAGGTCAGATTTTTCACCTTTTTTAGTTTCAATTTCTCCTTTTAATTCTTCAACTTTTTTTTCTGCTTCTTCTTTCTTCTTTTGAACTTCTGCTTTTTTAGTTTCTATTTCTTGTTGTTTTTCAGGGTCATCAGATGATTGACCTTCTAAAGCAGAAAGAGCATCAGACAATGCAGAAACTTCAGATTCAGCGGAAGATAAATCACTTTCTAAGCTTGAAATTTCTGATTCTTTATTATTTATTTCTGTTTTTTTAGTATCTCTGTTGTTTTCTTCAGTAGCAATATCATTTAAATTAGTTTCTCTTTTATTTTTTAATTCGTCTGAAATTTTTTCATCATTTTTAACTGCTTCATCATATTTTGTTTTAGCATCTTCTTCTGCTTGTTTAGCAGATTTAACTTCAGAATTTTCACCGGAGTAAACATCATTAACTGCTTCTCTTGCATCAGAGAGTTCGCCTTCTTTAGTAGTTTTTTCTTGTTCTAGTTCTTCAAGAGTTTTACCTTTAGGAGCAGAAGCAGAAGATGCACCTGAAGAAGAAACTCCGTTACCACCAGAATAACCACCTGAACCAGATGTTCCTGATGAACCACTTGCACCTGATGAACCGCCTGCACTGTTTACCGGACTTGAACCGCCCGATCCGCCAGATTGAAATCCTTCAGGTTTTTCTGCTGCTCTTACAGATTGTTTTTCTGATGATACTTGTTCTGCACCTTTGTCATATGAAAAACTACCATCAATTATACTTTGAAAAGCATCTTTTAATGCTTGTAGTGTTAATTCTGAGCCATTTGCATAATTTTGTTTTACGTATTCTAAGAATTTACTTTTTTCTTCATCACTTATTTGTCCGTCTCCATCCACATCTAATGCATTTATAACAGATGGATTTTCATAAATAGCATTTAAGTATGAATCAACTGTTTCTTCTTGTCCTTTATTTTCAGGAGCAATAATTTCTTTTAATGCGTTTGTTAAACCATCAAGAGTTATTTCTCCGTTTTCATTTTTTACACCGTTTAAAAATTCCGTAAATTCTTCTTTATCTACTTCACCTGTTTGATTTGAGTCTAAAGCACTAATTACAGAACCATTTGAAAGTGCATCATTAAGTATATTCATAGATATATTTGCCGCATCTGCTTCTTGAGGTGCAACCTGTCCATTTTCTTCATTTGCTACCGATATTGACATATTTACTTGTTCTGCATTTTGTTCATTATCTTGAGATTCTGTTTCAAAATTATCAGAATTTGTTTCTTCGTTTTCAACTAATTTTCCGTTAACAAATTCCATATCCATTATTTCATTAACACTTTTAGAAAATATGGATGAATCAGCTCCTACTTCTGATACTAAATAATTTTTAAAATCATTATTGTAGAGAAATACACTGATTTCAGAATCAGGAATAACTTTATTTGAAGATGCTTGTACAACTTCATTTCCGTCTTGGGTTTGTATAACTTCAGACTTATTAAACTTTTCTTCTAAATAATTTAAAAATCCTGATTTAATTGATGAAAAATCCATTTCTTTTCCTTTTTCCTAACACTTATTTTTATTATCGGCATAAGTTTTTAGGAACTTTAATTTTTGTAACAATCTTTAATATTTCTCTTAATAGGTAAAATATCCTCTAAACATGTAAAGTATTAATTTTTAAAAAAAATAATATAATTTTATAATTATTTTACAAATGTTAATAATTTTGTATAATATAAAAGTAAAAAGTGATAATAGGTATCAATTAAATGAATTATTCAAGACAAAACGAAATAATTATAGATACATTAACTAAACATGCGATACATCCTACGGCTGATAAATTATATGAAATAATAAAAAAAGAACATCCAGACTCAAAAATAGGGATGGCAACAATATACAGAAATTTGAACAAGCTTTCAAATGCAGGAAAAATTAAGCGTATAAGTGCTCTTGAAAATGCAGAACACTTTGACCATAATACCTTTGACCATTATCATTTTATGTGTAATAAATGCAAACAAATTTTTGATATTGAAGCTGATATTGCTCCGGATATTGTTAAAAAAATCTTTGATTCAACCGGATTTCTGGTTACTGATTATGATATTGTACTTAACGGGATTTGCAAAAATTGTCAAAAAGAGTAACTATCTTTTTGAGTTATTGCTATGAAGTTTTTAAGATGTTATTCTAAAAAAGTGAGATAAAAAGGAGATTTTTTATGGAAAACTATATTTGTACTGTATGCCACTACGTATATGAACCTCAAGAAAATAATAATGTTGCATTTGAGGATTTACCTGATGATTATGTATGTCCATTATGCGGCGTAGGTAAAGATATGTTTGAAATTCAACAATAGGTTACATTGGAGAGTTTGAGATGATTTACAAAAAAATAAAAGACGACATTTTATATGCCGGTATTAATGATTGCGACAGATTGATTTTTGATGAATTAATACCGCTTGATAACGGCACGAGTTATAACTCTTATCTTGTAAAAGGAAGTGATAAAATTGCATTAATTGATACTATGTATCCGAAATTCACACAAGAATACATTAAATCTTTTGATGAAAACAACATCAACAAAATTGATTATGTAATTGCAAATCACGGAGAACAAGACCATTCGGGAAGTATTCCTGCAATACTTGAAAAATTTCCAGATGCCAAAGTTGTTACAAATCAAGTTTGTGCAAACAATCTTAAAGAAATGTTATTAATTCCTGATGAAAAAATAATCACAATAAAAAACGGAGATGAAATTTCACTTGGAAATAAAACATTAAAGTTTATGATTTCACCTGGAGTTCATTGGCCTGATACAATGTTTACATACATAAAAGAAGATAACATAATATTTACCTGCGACTTTTTGGGCGCTCATTACATTTTTGACGACGTTTTTGCAGTTCCTTCAAAGGAACTTGAAAAGAGTGCTAAAAAATATTTCGCCGAAATTATGATGCCTTTTAGTAATGTATGCAGAAAATATGTAAAACAAGTAAGAGACCTCAATGTAGAAATGATATTACCAAGCCACGGACCTATTCATAAAAATCCAAATTATATTTTAGATTTATATGAAGACTGGGCAGCAGAAAAAGGTAAAAACTTGGTATTATTACCTTATGTTTCAATGTATCACTCTACAGAAGAAATGATTGATTATCTTGGTAAAAAACTTGAAGAAAAAGGCATATCAAATATAAAATATGATATGGTAGACGGGAATTTAGGTGATTTGGCTATAGCCCTTGTTGATGCAACCACTATAGTTTTAGGTACTTCAATGGTACTTGCAGGACCTCATCCCGCCGCATTTAATACCGTATATTTAGCAAGTATTTTAAGACCCAAAGTAAAAATTGCTTCATTTATAGGTTCTTACGGATGGGGAGGTAATCTCTTCGGCAAAATGGCAGAAATGCTTCAACCATTAAAACTTGATATTATTGAACCTATTCTGGTTAAAGGTAAAGCTAAACCGGATGATTACTTAAAAATTGATAAAATGGCTGAAGAAATTTACAAAAAACATAAAGAATTAGAACTCATATAACAAAAAGAACCGCAAACTATAGCGGTTCTTTTTTACAAATTATTTATTTCCTCAATTAAAACTTCTGCGTCAGAATCATTTTTTTCTTCATCACTAACTGGTTTATCTTTAAATAAATAAACATATTCAGGAGTAGGAGTATATTTCATTATCTCTTCATGTTCTATTGATTCATATTCATTAAGTTTATTTAATATTTCTCTGGAAGAAGAATCTACGTGATTTCCTATTTGATAATACAATTTTGCATTGCCACTATCACCCAGTTTTTCATAACATTTTGCAGTTTTAAGATTTGTATCAAAATCAGTTAATAAACCTGAAGAAAGTGCTAATTTATAATATTCAAGAGCGATTGAATATTCTTGAAAATTATAATAAAAATCTCCCATTTCTTTTTGTAATTCAGGTTTGGAAGGGTTAAAATTATATGCTTTAAGTACATACAGTTTAGCTTTATTCCTATCTTTTGTTATTTGATATGTTTTAGAAAGTTGTAAAAGTGCTTCAATATCGTATGGATTAGAATCTAAATATTCTTTTAATAAGTTTCTTGATTGTAAAATATATTCATTTCTTTCATCAACACTCGAAGCGACTTTTGCTTTACTTATTAAATTTTCAGCATCAGATAAAGAATCCGCAAAAACAGGCGATATTTGAAAAAGTTCACATATAATTAAACAAATTAATAAAGATAATCTTTTCATAAAATTCCCATAAAAATAGGGGGAGCTTGCTTAATAATAACGCATCCATCCCCCTTATTTTTAAATCTGTATTTAATAATCTCTTTTCCAATCATTCCAGCTTGAACTATTAAAATCAATACTATGATTGTAGAAATCATAATCACCATATGCAATCGGATTTAAATATTTATAAAGATGTTTGAATACATAACCTGCAGTAACATTGTCTTTATGCATATCTCTATATGGATTTTGTCCTGTTATACCAATAACTTTTGCAGCTTCTGCAGAATAACCAACATTAACCAAAAACTTTTCACTTGAAGTATATTGACTGTCAACATATGCATTTGCGCTTAAAGAAGTTAATAAAAATAGTGATAATATCATAGATAACTTTTTCATATTCTGAATCCCCTTTATTATTATGATAGCTTATTTTTTTTTGGAATGCAACATTTATACATTCTCCATTTGTATGAGATTTACAAACTCATCCAATAATTTTTCTTCAGGCAAACGTTTAATAATTTCACCTTTTTTGAAAATATAGCCTTCTTTAATACCACCTGCAATGCCATAATCGGCATGTTTAGCTTCTCCGGGGCCGTTAACCGCACATCCCATTACTGCTATTGTCAATGGTTTGTCAAAATTTTCTAATCTTTTTTCAACTTCCTTTGCCAATTTTATTAAATCTATTTGTGTTCTTCCGCAAGTTGGACAAGAGATAAAATTAATTCCTCTTTGTCTTAATCCTAATGATTTTAATATCAGATATCCGGCTTTAACTTCTTCTATAGGAGAATCAGTAAGTGAAACTCTTATTGTATCGCCTATTCCTTCTGCAAGTAATGTTCCTAACCCAACCGCAGATTTTATTATTCCACCTGTGTATGTTCCTGCTTCGGTTACACCCAAATGCAAAGGGTATTCTACTTTTTGAGCAATTAATCTGTATGCCTGAATTGTAGTATATACATCAGATGATTTTAAAGAAACTTTTATATTATCAAAATTATTATCTTCTAAAATCTGAATATGTCTCAGTGCACTTTTTACCATTTTTTCATAAAGAGGAATTTCTTCTTTTTCAATATCTTTTTCCAACGAACCGCCGTTTATACCTATTCTAATAGGTATATTGTTGGTTTTAGCAAGAGAAACAACTTTTTTTATATTTTCTTCTTTCCCTATATTACCGGGGTTTATTCTAAGTGCATCTATTCCGTTTTCTATACATTTTATCGCCAATCTGTAGTCAAAATGTATATCTGCTATTAAAGGAACAGGCGATAATTTTTTAATATCTTTTATGGCATCAGCCGCTTCAGGATTTAATATAGCAAGCCTTATTAATTCACAACCATATTCAGCCATATTGTTAATTTGTGTTAATGTGGATTTCACATCTCTTGTATCAGTATTGGTCATTGATTGAACAACTATCGGAGCTTCTCCTCCGATTTTTACATTACCTATTTGAATTTGTTTTGATTTTCTTCTTTGTATCATGACTTTATTGTTCCTGTTAGAATAATATTAGCATGAAAAATTAGGGTTTTTAAAATGAAAATTGGGATTATTTCAGATATACACGGAAATTTGGATGCACTAAATTGTGTTTTAAAAGATATTAAATCTGAAGGTTGTGAAAAAATATTTTGTTTAGGCGACGTTGTAATGGCAGGTCCCGAACCTATAGAAACCTTAATAAAAATACAAGAGCTTTCAAGTTTGAATAACTTTCATATAATTCAGGGGAATACAGACAAAATGTTGTCTGTATTTTCTTTTAAGACTCAAAATGAAATACTTAAAACTAATGCCGTTATGGCAAGTGCATATTATGCTGATAGTCAATTATTATCAGAAGAGAATAAAACCTTTCTTAAAAATTTGAAAGAAAAAGAAGAAATAGAATTATTCGGAATAAAAATACTGTTAGTTCATGGTTCTCCGAGAAAAAATAATGAGAATATATATCCGAACATGAAACTTGAAGAAGTAGAAGAAATGATAAAAGATACCGACGCAGACATAATATTTTGCGGACATACTCATATGCCTTGCGGATATCAGACAAACACTGAACAAACAGTAGTAAATGTAGGCAGTGTAGGGCGTCCGTTCAGTGAAAACCCTGATTCTTGCTATGCAATTATGGATATTAATGAAAAGGATTCAACATATCAAATTAAACATAAATTTGTAAAATATGATGTAAATAGGGCCTCAGAGATATTAAAAAATAGAGGGTTTGAAGGGGCAGATAAATTAGCCAAAATGCTTTTAAAAGCAACTTCCAGATATCCGGAATAAGAATACAAAATGTTACATTTTCTACAAATAATAACAAAAAAAAACTTGATTGATTTTAGTACAAAAGGATATATCCAAAAATTTAAGGGATTAAGATGAACTCCATCAAACCGAATAATAATTATATACATAATAAAAAAATTCAGGGAAAAATATTACCAAAAACTTCTAAACTTCAAACTAAAAATGTAAGTTTCAAAGGAGTTGAAAATGTTTTAGCAAAAGAAGCAACAACTTTAATAACCCAGTCTGACAGAAAAATCATAGATATTTTTTCTAAAAACTACGGAAATATCGCTGAAAGATTGGGTAAAAAAGTTGCCAAATTAACTACCGGCTCAGAACTTTTAAAGAAAAGTTCCAGATTCTCTTTAGAAAAAGGTATAACATCTATAAAAGAGAAAAAAATAGGACAATCATTAGCAGAAAATATTCTTTTCCCGTTTATAAACCTGCCATTATATTTTGCCAGTTGGGTATTAAAAAAATTAAAATCAATACCAGCTCTTAAAGATAGTTCAATAAAGTTATACAATAAACCTTTATTCAGAATCCCAAGAAAATTTAATGAACTTGATTCAAAAACTGATTCACTTAAAGGAATATATGAAAAAACAAGTCAAATTATAAGCGATTATGCAAAGAAAAAAAATTTGTCATTTGACAAAGTTATTGAATATATAAACAATAAAGATGATGGCTCAAAAGAAGCACAAAAAATTGCAAAAGAAGCTAATGAATATATAAAAGAAAATCTATACAGAGAAAGTAATAAATTTTTTGACAAACA